>DOUW01000120.1 GCA_003520365.1 Massilia sp. | reverse complement strand
GTGACGGTGTTGCTGGAGGTGAGCGGCCAGTTGACCAGGGCGCTGCTCGGGCTGTCGCCGGGACCGGCGCTGATGCTGACCTCGCCCTGGGTGAGGGCGATGCGCCCGACCCGTGCCGGCGGATCGTCCGCCAGCGCCGGCTGCGCGGCGAGCGCGGAACTGAGCGCAAGCGCCAGGAGCGTTGCGGTCTTCAGAAAACGTGGTTTCATGATGGGGCTCCGGGCGTGGGACGGTGGACGTCTACCCGATTACAACGCAGGAAGGGCGCCGGGACAACGCGGGTTACAGTCGGTTGCAACTTGTGCGTGAGCGAAACATCAAGCTTGCGCGCCGCGCTTGACGAAGAACAGCATCGAACCGACGACGACCAGCACCGCGCCGAAGAAGCGGTTCTGGATGCGCACCGCGCGCACGTCGCGGAACAGGCGCTGCATCGAGGCCGCCAGCGCGGCGTAGCCGTGCATGACCAGGCTGTCGATGGTGACCATGGTCACGCCCAGGATCAGCAATTGCGGCAGCAGCGGCGCCTCTTTCGAGATGAACTGGGGCAGCACCGCGACCATGAAGATGATGCCCTTCGGGTTGGTGGCATTCGTGAGGAAGCCGGTCAGCACGCGCTTCTTGACGGAGGGGTGCGCGGCCAGGCCGGCGCTGCTCGCCATCGGGCCGGATTCGGCCTTCGAGCGCCACTGCGAGACGCCGAGATAGATCAGGTACAGCGCGCCGATCACCTTCACCACGGTAAAGGCGGTCTCCGAGGCCAGCAGTAGCGAGCCGACGCCGGCGCCGGCGATCGCCAGCACCAGGATCAGCCCCAGTTGCAACCCGAGCACGGTGGCGCTGGCTTTCTTGACGCCATAGGCCAGGCCATGGGACATCGACAGGACGGCGCCCGATCCCGGCGAGATGGCGATGACGGTGCCGGCGATGACGAAGGCGATCCAGGTGGCGAAGCTCATGGAGGGTACTCGGGGAAGGAAAGGGGAAAAGCGGAGAGAAGAAACGGGAATCGGAAAACGGGAATCGGCAGGGTGCGCGGCGTCAAGCCGCGGCGCCCTGCCGTGGCATGCGATATTACTTCTTGCGCGGGTTGACGGCGGCCTTCAGGGTCGCGCCGGCCGCGAAACGCGGGGTCTTCGATGCGGCGATCTTGATGACGTCGCCGGTGGCCGGGTTGCGGCCCTTGCGGGCTGCGCGCTTGGTCACCGAGAAGGTGCCGAAGCCGGTAATGCCGACCGTGTCGCCTTTTTTCAGACGCTCGGTGATGATCTCGATGATCGTGTTGACCGCAACGTTGGCCGCGGTACCCGACATTTCGGTACGCTTGGCAAATTCAGCGATCAGTTCGCCTTTTTTCATGGTGCCTCCGGGGTTGAAAGAGCGGAAAGATTAGCACAAAAAATTGCCAGTTGTAATCTTTCACGCGGCCGTGCGCAACGGCCGCCGTTTCCCGGGAAGGCTGGAAACACGGGCTTCCTGCGAAATCGCCGCAAGCCGGCGCGCCAAAACCGTAGGGTGGGCGGAGAATCCGCCCACGCGCTGATCGCTGACGCCAGAACCATCCCACGCGACACCGGAGCCGATCATCGGGTCCGGCAGTCCGGCAAGATCAGAGCAGGCCCGTCTCCGGCCCCGCATTCGCCAGGCGGTGGCGCAGCGCCGCATTGATCAGGGTCTGGTAACCGGTGCCGCAGCGCTCGGACAGGTTGCGGAATTCGGTCAGCACCTCGTCGTCGAGATAGATCGTGATCCGGGTCTTGCGTTTCGGCGGGCGGGTGCGGCGCACCGGCGCAGCGGTCTGGTGCACGGCTTGGTGCACGGCCTGGTTCGCAGCTGGGTTCACGGCTTGGTTCGTGGTCGGGGTCATGGTTGTCTCCTTCGCTAGGCGAGGCTGCCGTACCGCAGCACTCGATGCTGGACTATACGTATGTCGGCGACCGGCGGGGGCCGAAAGCGACGAGCTGCAGTTTTTCGCGCCTGAACTGCAAATAAATCGCGCTGAACCGTGTGCCCGGAGCTGCTGCCCTCGGTTAAGATGCTGCCATATTGACATCACAGGAGCAGGTCCATGGCTGCAGGCAGTTTGCTGGCATTACTCGACGACATCGCAAGCGTGCTCGACGACGTCACGTTGATGAGCAAGGTGGCGGCAAAGAAGACCGCCGGCGTGCTCGGCGACGACCTGGCGCTCAACGCCCAGCAGGTCACCGGCGTGAAAGCCGACCGCGAGCTGCCGGTGGTATGGGCGGTCGCCAAGGGCTCGCTGATGAACAAAGCGATCCTGGTGCCGGCGGCTCTCCTGATCTCCGCCTTCGTCCCGTGGCTGATCATTCCGCTGCTGATGGTCGGCGGCGCCTTCCTCTGCTACGAAGGCTTCGAAAAGCTCGCCCATCGCTTCCTGCACAGCCCCGAGGAAGACGCGGCCAACGAGGAACGCCTGGCGGCGGCGCTGGCCGACAGCAACGTCGACATGTGCGCGGTGGAAAAGGACAAGATCAAGGGCGCGATCCGCACCGACTTCATCCTGTCGGCCGAGATCATCGTCATTTCGCTGGGCACGGTGTCGGCGATGCCCTTCCTGCAGCAGCTCTCGGTACTGGTCATCATCGCGCTGCTGATGACGGTCGGCGTCTACGGCCTGGTGGCGGGCATCGTCAAGATGGACGACGCCGGCCTCTACCTGAGCCAGAAGACAAGCGGTTTCGCGCGCGGCCTGGGCCGCATGCTGCTGGCCGCCGCCCCGCGCCTGATGAAATTCCTGTCGATCGTCGGCACGGCCGCCATGTTCATGGTCGGCGGCGGCATCATCGGCCACAACTGGGAACCGCTGCACCATTTCGCCGTGAGCGCCGCCGAGAAAATGGGCGCGGTGCCAGGCATCGGCGGCGTACTGGAAGCGATCACGCCGACCGTGATCGACGCCCTGGCCGGCGTGATCGTGGGTGGCCTGGTGCTGCTGGTGGTGACCGTCGTGAACAAGCTGCGCGGCAAGAAAGCGACAGCCGAGGCACACTGAACGTTGACATAGGCTGGATTTCCTTACGACATCCTGACGTACTGACAACTGTTGCATTTCGCACTACATAACCCGTTGCAAATTGACATGCTTGGGTATGCCCTCCAGACTGGTTCGAGCATTAGCCGCTCAAACCATTCATGCGAGGGAAGAAAATGCAAAGAACGAGGAAAAAAACGGTACTGGCCTTGTCGATCGCCGCGATGTTCTCGGGCACGGCACTTGCGCAGGAAACGGTCGCCACCGAAGGCAGCACCGCCACCGTCGTGGTGACGGGCACGCGGGTCGCCAACCGCAGCGCGCTCGACACCAGCGCTGCGGTCGACATCATCTCGGCCGACACCCTGAAGAACACCGGCACCACCGAAATGAACCAGGCGCTGTCGGTGGCGCTCCCCTCGCTGAACTTCCCGCGGCCCTCGCTCACCGACGGCACCGACACCATCCGTCCGGCGACCCTGCGCGGCATGGCGCCCGACCAGACCCTGGTGCTGGTGAACTCCAAGCGCCGCCACGCCTCGTCGCTGGTGAACCTGAACGGCAGCGTCGGGCGCGGCTCGGCGGCGGTCGACATGAACACGATCCCGACGGCGATCGTCAAGAACATCGAGGTGCTGCGCGACGGCGCCGCGGCCCAGTACGGCTCGGATGCGATTTCCGGCGTCATCAACCTGCGCCTGCGCACCGACCGCGATGGCGGCGAAGCGAGCGTCACCTATGGCGCGCGCATCACCGAATACGAATTGTGGAACGATGCCGCGCCGGCGGGCGGTACCTGGACCGGCCCGGACTCGCGCGAGCGCACCGACGGCCACAGCACCACGGTCAGCGCCTGGAAGGGGCTGCCGTGGGGAGAGAGCGGCCACGTCACCATCGCCGCCGAATACAAGGATCAATCGCGCACCGAGCGCGGCGGCTACGACATGCGCCAGCAATACCCGCGCCTGGCCAACGGCGCCTTCGACCCGCGCGAAAACACGATCGACCGCTTCAACGCCTGGTACGGCGACCCCGAGATGCAGCAGGCGACGCTGTTCGCCAATGCCGGCAACGATCTCGGCAACGGCACCAGGGTCTACGGCTGGGCCAGCTACCAGAACCGCGAAGCGCGCTCCAGCGGCTACTTCCGCCCGGCCCAGGATGCGCGCAACATCCTGTCCATCTATCCGGACGGCTTCCTGCCGGTCATCGCGCCGACCGTGGACGACTTCAGCGCCACCGGCGGCATCACCTGGACCCTCGGTAACTGGGACATGGACGCCTCGCTCGGCTACGGCAAGAACAAGATGCGCTTCGAGATCCAGAACACGCTGAACCGCTCGATCGGCCCGTCCAGCAAGACCGTATTCGATGCCGGCGGCTTTTCCTATGACCAGCTGGTGTTCAACCTGACCGGCGTGCGCACGCTCGACGTGGGTTTGTCCTCGCCGCTGAACATCGCGGTCGGCACCGAAGTGCGGCGCGAAGGCTACAAGCTGTTCGCGGGCGAGCCGGATTCCTGGCGCTACGGCGGCGAGACGCTGGCCAACGGCACCCCGGCCGCGCCGGGCGCCCAGGTGTTCCCGGGCTTCCGCCCGGCCAACGAGATCGATACCCACCGCAGCGCGGCCGGCGCCTTCGTCGACCTGGAAGCGAACATCACGCCGCAGCTGCTGGCCTCGGTCGCGGTGCGTGCCGAGCATTATTCGGACTACGGCAACAGCCTGGCCGGCAAGCTCTCGGGCCGCTACGATTTCAGTAAAAGCTTCGCCCTGCGCGGCTCGCTGCAGAACGGGTTCCGTGCACCCTCGCCGCAGCAGCAAAACTTCACGTCGACCTCGACCAATTTCATCAACGGGGTGCCGTACGAGATCACGACCTTCAAACCGACCGATCCGGTGGCCGTCGCACTTGGCGCCAAGCCGCTCGATGCCGAGAAATCGGTGAACCTGTCGCTCGGCGCGGTGCTGCGCTTCGATCCGGTCAGCGTCACGATCGACGCCTATCGCATCAAGATCCGCGACCGCATCATCCTGTCGGAAAACCTGACCCAGGCGAACGTGCGCGACTACATCGTCGCGCAAGGTTTCGTGGGCGTGGGCGGCGGACGCTTCTTCATCAACGGCGTCGACACCACCACCGAGGGCGTCGACATCGTGCTGAACTGGCCGATCAACGCCGGCGCGGCGGGGCGCTTCGATGCCACGCTGGCGGGCAATGTCAACCGGACCGAGGTCACCAAGGTGCCGGTCACGGCCCAGCTCGCCGCCTTGCAGCCGGCGCCGGTGCTGTTTGACCGCGCCAACATCATCGCGCTCGAGGAAGGCCAGCCGAAGAACAAGTTCAGCGCCAACCTGAACTGGAAGCTCGGCAGTTGGGGCGCCACCGCGCGCGTCACCCGCTACGGCAAGACGATGACGCCCGGAACGACGGCCGCCTTCGACTTCCCGCTCGCGGCGCAAACGGTGGTCGACCTCGAGGCGCGCTACGCGCTCACGCGCAAGCTGTCGCTGGCGCTCGGCGCGGACAATGTCTTCGACCGCTATCCAGAAACGCTGCCGCCGGCGCTGAACACGACGGGCAATACGCCATTCTCGAACTATTCGCCGTTCGGCCGTTCGGGACGCTTCGTCTACATGCGCGCGAACTACGGCTTCTGACGCGGCTTGCCATACAGGCAGGCACCGGCGCGCCCGGGTTTTCCCAG
>DOUW01000520.1 GCA_003520365.1 Massilia sp. | reverse complement strand
GCTTGCGTGGCATCGACGTAGAAGCCGGCGCCGGCGCCGAAGTCCCAGCTGTCGGTCTCGCCGGGCACGCCGGCGCCGCGCGGGCTGGTGTCGGGCGCCACCAGGATCAGGCCTTCCTCGGCCGCGACGCGCTGGGCGCCGGCCTTGGTCATGAAGGTCTCTTCGGTGCAGGTCAGGCCGGCCAGGTAGAACAGCACCGGCAGCTGCTTGCCTTCGGCGCCGGGCGGCAGGTAGACCGAGAACTTCATCGGCAGGCCGATGGCGCTCGAGTCGTGCTGGTAGAAACGCTGGGTGCCGCCGAAGCAGGCGTGTTCGCTCAGGAGTTGTGTCATGTTGTTATCCGTTGTTGGGTGACGGTGCAAGTATGCCAGTTTGGTTCAGTTTGGGGCGGGCAACGCGTGGCGTTTCGATTGATCGGAGGTCGTACCGCGTGGGTTCGAGAACCCACCCTACGTAAAACCGGTTTGTAGGGTGGGTTCTTGAACCCACGCCGTAGAATGCTCGATCAGCCGAAAAGCCGCGCGCCAGCCTTCACACGATCCCGAACGCCCCGAGCACGGCCCCGGCCCCCAGCACCCACAGCAGGTGAATCCTGGTGCGCCAGACCACCACGCAGCTCGCAATGGCCAGCAGCCACAGCGGCCAGTCGGCCGCGCCGCGCGCGCCCGAGCTGGCCAGGATCCAGGCGGTCGACAGCAGCATTGCGATCACCATCGGCGCCATGCCCTGCTTGAAGGCGCGCACGGCGCGCAGTTCGCGGTTGCGGTGGCCCCACTGGGCGACCTGGTAGGTGAAGACGGTCGAGGGCAGCATGATGCCGATCATCGTGGTCGCGACGCCAAGGAAGGCGGCCGTGGTGCTGCCGGCATTCATGCCGACCTGCCAGCCCATCAGGGCCACGAACAGCACGTTCGGGCCGGGCGAGGCCTGGGCCAGGGCGATCGAATCGTTGAACTGGGCCTGGGTCAGCCAACCGTGCTGCTCGACCAGGAAGCGGTGCATTTCCGAAGTGGTGGCGATCGCGCCGCCGAGCGACATCAGCGACAGCATCAGGTAATGCGCGAACAGGTTGAGCCAGTCGTGCCAGGACAGGCTCAGCGCGACGGCCTGGGCGCTCATGACTTCAGCTTCCGGTAGCTCAGGATGAAGCCGAGGCCACCGAGAAGCGGCAACACGTAGATCAGCGGCGCCTTGACCAGGGCCAGCAGCACGAAGGTCAGCGCGCCGATGGCGATGCACCAGGCCAGCGGCATGGGATTGCGCGCCAGCGCATTCGTGAGTTTCAGGCCGGTGGCGGCGATCAGCCCGGCGGAGACCGCTGCCATGCCGCGCAGGGCGCCGGCGACGTACGGATTGCCGGCGAAGCGGGCATGCACGGTGGCCAGCAGCAGGATCAGCACCAGCGGCGCCGCCAGCAGTCCGGCCAGGGCGGTCATGGCGCCGGCCAGGCCGAAGTAGCGCGCGCCGATCATCATCGACAGGTTGACCACGTTCGGTCCCGGCATGATCTGGGCCACTGCCCAATCTTCGATGAATTCGTCCTGGGTCAGCCAGCGCCGGCGCTCGACCATCTCGCGCTGGACGACCGCCATCACGCCGCCGAAGCCCTGCAGGGCCAGCAGCGTGAAGGCGATGAACAGGTCGGGCAGGGTGGCGGGGCGCGGATGGTCGCTGGATGGCTCGGTCGTCATGCAGCGATTATCGCCTTGATGTTTCTACTACGCAACTAACCGCCTCCGATCCCGCGCATGACCTTGCCGCTGCCGCCGCACTGGGGACAGGGCTTGCCGTCGGCCTGCTTGCCGCTGCCCGAGCAGGCGTCGCAGATGTCTTCGCCGGCGCCGGGCGTACCGGGCGCGGCTTCGTCGCCAGGGTTCATATCCGGTTGAGATGTCGTGCTCATGGATGCCTCGCTGGTGGATTGATGGGAACAGCGCGGCCATTCTAGGCGTCCTGGGAAATGGATGGCGCAAGGATGGATGGCGGGATGCGAAGGGGAGGCGGCGCCGCTCTTATTTGTTTTTCGATGGAAAAATGACATTGACATTGGCGCTTCTTGATCAATACTCCTTTACGCAAGGAGTTTAACGACGACAAGGTGGGGGACGGATGGCGCAGAGTGCAGACCCAGGCGGCGTTGCCGTACTGGACGCGGGTGAGGCCCGTACCGATGTCCGGCAGCGCGTGATCGTCGACGACGGGATCGCGGTCCAGTCGAATGCCAACACGATGTGCGCGGTCGAGTACCTGCGCTCGCGTAATGTCGCGTGCGCCGTGATCGAACGGGTCTTGCTGGAACCGGCGCGACGCCGTGCCAGTCAGTAAAAGTTGCTCTGCAGTTTGGATATGCGATATCAGAACTGCATCTTTGTGGCGCCGCAAGGGCCTCGCTTATACACAAAAATTTCTTTTTTTTAATTCCAGCACACTTGCACGCCAGTCTCTGGAAATGCGTGCAAGTCATTGATTTTCCTTGTGTTCGGCATTGCACGCCGTTTGGGCATTTTGTTGAAAGCCGCATCCTGCCGCGCTTTCGCGATGTCAAGCCCCGGCTTTTCCACAAAGTTATTCACAAACTTTGTGGATATCCCGAAAAGCCCTTTAGATTCGCCCACTTAGCACAGCTTGTTAGGGGAAGGTTTGAAGTGGCGGCGAGACAGGTGCGCGCTTTTTGCCACAAGCTTGTCGATTTGGAATGCAAAATGCACTTGCGAAAGCGTACTGGACAAATGTACAGTTGAGCTGTCCGCTCCCTGTCCTTCTTCCATGACCGTCGCCGCCGCACCCTCAACGATCTCGTCCGACCCCACGACCGCCGACGATCCTTTTGCCAGCCTGAATCCGGCGCAGCGCGCCGCCGTCGAGCACGACATCGGGGCGCCGGCCACGCGGCCGCTGCTGGTGGTGGCC
>DOUW01000519.1 GCA_003520365.1 Massilia sp. | reverse complement strand
CGCAGGCTCACCCGCAGGGTCGGCCGCCTGCGCGCCCGCTGCCTGCGCCCAGGCAGGCGTCAGCGCAGGCGTCAGCACAAGCGTCAGTGCAACGCAGGCCAGCGCCACGATTCCTTCAGATACCCAATGCTGTCTTGATCCTCGCAAGGCGCGCTCCACGATCTTCCAGTCCGTTCAGGCCGCCGTTGACGGCGCGGGTCACGCCCTCGAGGTCGTCGGCATCGGCAAGCGCATTTACTTTACGCGCATCCCAGTACCAGAAAGCCGATTCGATGGCGTATTTGAGCTCGCTCACAAGCAAATCCGGGTCGGCGACAAAATCGCGTGGGTCGCCCGCATCGCGCGCGTTGTGCGCGGCGGTAAACGCGAGGTAGTTGTCCTTGCCGGTGAGCTGGACCAGGCCGCGGCCCCGGTAGCGGTAGCCGTCGCCGGATTCCTCGCTGCCGTTGCCCAGGCGGTCGGCGTAGACGTAGCCGAGCAGGCGCTCGGCGTTGCCGGCATACAGGTCCTGCTCGGTCCAGAGCTTGGGGCGCAGGCGTGCCGGCCTGCCGTCGTCGCCCAGGCGGCAGTCGTCGGTGTTGCGGTCGTACTGGGCGCGGCCGCCCTTGCAGCCGAAGATCTCGCGCATGCGCGTGGCCGAATACCGGCCGTTCTCCTCGGTCGCGCGAAAACTGCTCTCGTGCCCGATCTGGGCCAGGAAGTGGGCCAGGCGCAGCGCCGTGTCGACGCCGTAGCGGCGCGCGCTGGCATTCAGGCCATCGACGATGGCGGCGTAATAATCCTCGGGATTGGTCACTTCGGCCACGCGCAGCAGCGCGACGGTCACGGTGACGGGCGCGCCGCCGCGTTGGGGCTGCGGCTGCGGCTGCTGTGAACGCGGCAGGCGGGAGCGGGCCGTGCCGGGAGGGGATCGTCGAAGGCGCGCCATGATCGAGTCCAGGTGATGGACCCATGATGGCATAACGCGCCGACGGGTGCGGCGCGCACGGCGCGCCGGATTTGCGCTCGCTTAAACGAGGCGCGCGAACACTTTGCGCGCGGCTGCAACCGTTTCTTCGATGACAGCGTCGTCGTGCGCTGCGGACACGAAACCGGCTTCGAACATCGCCGGCGCGAAATACACCCCTTCTTCGAGCATGCCGTGGAAGAAGGCATTGAAGCGCGTCTTGTCGCCCGCCATCATCTGGCCGTAGGAGGCCGGGATGGTGTCGCTGAAGTACATGCCGAACATGCCGCCGACCGAATCGCCGCAGAAGGCGATGCCGGCTTCCTTCGCCGCTTCCGTCAGGCCTTGGACCAGCTTCTGGCCGGTGGCGGTCAACTTGTCGTAGAAGCCCGGCTCCTGCACCAGTTTCAGGGTGGTCATGCCGGCGGCCACTGCCACCGGGTTGCCCGACAGCGTGCCGGCCTGGTAGACCGGGCCGATCGGCGCCATCTTCTGCATCAGGTCACGCTTGCCGCCGAACGCCGCGACCGGCAGGCCGCCGCCGATGACCTTGCCCAGCGCGGTGAGGTCCGGCTCGATGCCGTACATCTCCTGGGCGCCGCCGAGGCCGACGCGGAAGCCGCACATCACTTCGTCGAAGATCAGGACGGCGCCGTATTCGGTGCACAGTTCGCGCATGCGCTGCAGGAATTCCGGCGTGGCGCGGATCAGGTTCATGTTGCCGGCCACCGGCTCCACGATCACGCAGGCGATGGTGTCGCCCATCGACTTGAAGGCGTCTTCCAGCTGGGCGACGTTGTTGTAGTCGAGCACCAGGGTGTGCTTGACGAAGTCTTCCGGCACGCCGGCCGAGGTCGGGTTGCCGAAGGTCAGCAGGCCCGAGCCGGCCTTCACGAGCAGCGAGTCGGCGTGGCCGTGGTAGCAGCCTTCGAACTTGACGATCTTGTCGCGGCCGGTCGCGCCGCGCGCCAGGCGCAGCGCGCTCATGGTCGCTTCCGTGCCGGACGACACCAGGCGCACCTGCTCGATCGAGGGCACCAGCTTGCAGATTTCCTCGGCGATCTCGATCTCGCCCTCGGTCGGGGCGCCGAAGGACAGGCCGTTGGCGGCGGCATCCTGCACCGCCTTGATGACTTGCGGATGCGCGTGGCCGACGATGGCCGGGCCCCAGGAGCCGATGTAGTCGATGTAGCGCTTGCCGTCGGCGTCCCAGAAGTACGGGCCTTCGGCGCGGGTGATGAAGCGCGGGGTGCCGCCGACCGAGCGGAAGGCGCGCACCGGCGAATTCACGCCGCCAGGGGTGCTGTTCTGGGCGCGCTCGAAGAGGATGTCGTTCTTGGAAGTTGGTTGTTCAGTGGTCATCTTGGAAGCCTTTTTATTGTCAGCCCTTGCTGGGCAGGGCGCGGTAGAAGCGGTTGGGGACGAACTTGCCCATGCCGAAACGCTGGGCATGGCGCAGTGCGCCATAGGTGTATTCCTGGGCCGCCGGCAGGGCGTCGGTCACGTCCATGCCCTGGGCCATCAGCGCGGCCAGCGCGCCGGACAGGGTGGTGCCGGCGCCGACGAAGGGGCCGGGCAGGTGCTGCCAGTCGATCGTGACGACGGCGCCGTCGCGGTCGAACAGGGTGTTGGCGCGGTTGTTGGCGCTGCCCTGGGTGCAGGTCACCAGCACGTACTGGCAGCCGCGCGCGGTCAGTTCCGCGACATCGGCTTCCAGGCTGCTCTCGACGCCCGGCTCGCGCCAGGTCTCGGCCATGCGGCCCAGTTCCGACTGCGAGAGCATCAGCACGGTGGCCTGGGGCGCGAGGATCTGGCGGATCGCCAGCACGGTGTCCTCGTCGGACATGCCGGCGTCGGGCAGGGACGAGAGGAAGGGATCGACGATCAGCGGTACCTCGGCATAGTCGGAGACGATCTCGGCGATCGCCGCGGCCTGCTCGATGCTGGCAATCGCCCCGATCTTGACGGCGGCGACCGGCATGTCCTCGAGCACGACACGGGCCTGGTCGGCCATCCAGCCGACGTCGATTTCGTGCAGGTCTTCGACGCGTGCGCTGTCGGCCACCAGCAGGGCGGTGGTGACGGTGAGGGCGTGGCACCCGTGGACGGCGAAGGTGGCGAGGTCTGCCTGCACACCCAGCGCGCCGACAGGATCGGAAACGCCGAAAGTGAGAATCAGCGGAGACGGTTGGTTTTGCACGGCGGGTAGATTAAGATACCTGATTCCCCATTTTACTAGATAGAAGGAACGACACCGTGAGTAACGAAACGACGGCGACCGCGTACCAGACCTGGATGTGCCTGATTTGCGGCTGGGTCTACGACGAAGAAGCCGGGGCGCCGGAAGACGGCATCGCGCCGGGCACGCGCTGGGCCGACGTGCCGATGAACTGGACGTGCCCGGAATGTGGCGCGCGCAAAGACGATTTCGAGATGACCGCGATCTGATTCGTTGTCGGTTCCGTAGGGTGGGCGGGAAAACCCGCCCACCCTACGCTTGCAGTTCAATCAACCAAGTTATCAATTCCACTCCACCCGATAACTGAATTTCTAGCCCTTCCGACAAGCCTTTTCCCCCTGTATTTGCGAATAGTTGACTTTGAGCAACACATCGCGCACAAGCCGACAGCCCTATGCTATCGTTGCGTTCCATGCTGAAGTGAAACGAACATGACGACATCGCAGCAAGCCTCCGGCCCCACCATCATGGTGATCGACGACAGCAACACGATCCGTCGCTCCGCCGAAATCTTCCTGACCCAGGCCGGCTACCAGGTGGTGCTGGCCGAGGACGGTTTCGACGCGCTCGCCAAGATCAACGACCATCATCCGGCGCTGGTGTTCTGCGACATCCTCATGCCGCGCCTGGACGGCTACCAGACCTGCGCGCTGATCAAGAAGAGCGCGCGTTTCCACGCCACGCCGGTGGTCATGCTGTCGTCGAAAGACGGCCTGTTCGACCGTGCGCGCGGCGCGATGGTCGGATCGAGCGCCTATCTCACCAAGCCTTTTTCGAAAGACACCCTGCTCGCGGCCGTCCGCGAGCACACGGCTGCACAAGCCTGATCCAAGTACGGAGCCCCCGTGGCCATTCAAAAAATCCTGATCGTCGACGATTCCCCGACCGAACGCTACTACCTGACCGACATCCTGGTGAAGAACGGGTTCTCCGTTTCCACCGCCGACAACGGCGAGGAAGCGCTGCTGAAGATGCGCGCCGACCGCCCCGAATTGATCCTGATGGACGTGGTCATGCCCGGCGCGAACGGCTTCCAGGTCACGCGTTCGATTGCCCGCGATCCGGAACTGTCCTCGGTGCCGGTCATCATCTGCAGCAGCAAGAACCAGGAAACCGACCGCATCTGGGGCATGCGCCAGGGCGCCAAGGATTATTTCGTGAAGCCGGTCGACCCGCAGCAACTGCTGGCGAAGATCGCCGCCCTCGGGGCGTAGATGGGCGCCAGTTCCGACCTCGAGGCGCTGGCGCCGGCCTCCTCGCGCCGCACCCGCCTGCGCGACTACCAGGCGCAGCTGCTGGCGCGCATGCAGGCGGCCCAGGAGGGCGCGGCCCA
>DOUW01000517.1 GCA_003520365.1 Massilia sp. | reverse complement strand
CTCGACATCCTCGGCACGGCCGCCCGCCATGATCGCCAGCGTGCCGGCTTCGGCCCCCGGCACCCCGCCCGAGACCGGCGCGTCGAGAAAGCGCATGCCCTGCGCTTCCAGGCGCGCGTGGAAGGCCAGCGCCTCGTCGTGGCGGGTCGAGCTCATATCGATCCAGAGCGTCCCCGGCGTCATCGCCGGCAGCGCGGCGGCGATCGTGGCGTCGACCGCCGGTCCGGCTTCCAGCATCGAAACGACAATCGCGGCGCCTCGCACCGCCTGCTCAACCGAATCGCAGACGTGCGCGACATGCTCGGCAATCGTGCGCGCCTTGGCCGTGGTACGGTTCCATGCGCGCAGCGGAAAACCGGCGTCGGCCAGGCGGGTGGCCATGGGGCGGCCCATCAGGCCGGTACCCAGGAAAGCAATCGTTAAACGGCTCATGCGGCTCCTTGACAATTTTACGAGGGGCTGGCGACGCGGTTTTGTTCGTGCCAGTACAATATTCATCGTTTCGCCAGCGTCGACTGGCGCATATTCATGAAAGCAATTATGGTCTCTATCAAAAAAATCGGCAGCGCCCTCGCCGCAGTTGCCTTGATGTGTGGTGGCCAGGCCTGTGCGGCCGACAACGGCTGGGTCGACTCGGTTTCCTTCGAATACGGCACCGGCGCCAAGGTGCGCATGGGCCGGCTGGCCGTCCAGTCGAACTGGGACAAGCAATGGTTCGCCTCGAACGGCCGTCACCTGGGCGGTTACTGGGACCTGTCCGCCGCCTACTGGCGCGGCTCGGCCTACCGCAACGTGCGCGGCGAGCACCAGAACATCGGCGTGATCGGCATTACTCCGGTGTTCCGCTACCAGCGCGACGACAAGCTCGGCTGGTACGTCGAGGGCGGCATCGGCGCCAACCTGATGTCGGAGCTGTACAACAACGACGACAACCGCCTGTCGACCGCCTTCCAGTTCGGCGACCACCTCGGCATCGGCTACGTCACCCACGACAAGTGGGACTTCGGCCTGAAGGTCCAGCATTACTCAAACGGCAGCATCAAGAAGCCCAACAGCGGCGTGAACTTCCTGGTGGCCCAGGTCCGCTACCAGTTCTGAGTCTTTCCAGTCCCCTGTCTGTTCAGGAACGTCCGCTTGAAATCGACGTTTCCTGATTTATGTGACAATCCGGGCAGGCGCACGCACCCGCTGCGCCGGACTGGATGAGGGCCGATTGGATAGTTCCACCGTCAAGAAATACCTGCCGTGGCTGGTCGCTACTGCCCTGTTCATGGAGCAGCTCGACGCCACGGTCGTCAACACCGCCATTCCCAGCATCGCGGCCAGCCTCGGGGTTACGCCGCTGAGCCTGAAGTCGGTCGTCACCAGCTACATCCTCGGCCTGGCCGTCGGCATCCCCGTGAGCGGCTGGATGGCCGACCGCTTCGGCACCCGCCGCGTGTTCCTGATCGCAATCGGCATCTTCACGGCCTCGTCGGTCCTGTGCGGCCTGTCGGCGAATGCCGAGATGCTGACCGCCGCCCGCCTGCTGCAAGGCTTGGGCGGTGCGATGATGATGCCGGTCGGCCGCCTCGCCATCGTGCGCACTTTCCCGAAATCCGAACTGCTGGGGGCGATGAACTTCGTCATCATCCCGGCGCTCATCGGCCCGCTGCTGGGGCCGACCGTCGGCGGCCTGATGGTGCACTGGACTTCGTGGCGCGCCATCTTCTTCATCAACGTGCCCTTCGGACTGATCGCCATGTACCTGGTGTACCGGCACATGCCGGACTACCACGGCGACGAGCGCCGCCCGCTCGACGTGCTGGGCCTGATCCTGTTCAGCACCGGCACCGCCATCCTGTCCTGGCTGCTGGAGATATTCGGCGAACACACGCTTAGCGGCATGACGATGGCCCTGTTGCTGGCGCTGTCGATCGCGCTGCTTGCCAGCTACGCCCTGCATGCCAGCCGCATCAAGTTCCCGCTGCTGCGCCTGACGCTGTTGAAAGTGCGTACTTTCCGCATTTCCGTGGTCGGCGGCTTCGTCACGCGCCTGGGCGTGGGCGGCCTGCCCTTCCTGCTGCCGCTGCTCTACCAGCTGGGCCTGGGCCTGCCGGCCTGGCAATCGGGGCTGTTGATGATGCCTTCGGCCGCCGCGGCGATGGGAATGAAACTGATCGCGCCCAAGGTGCTGGCGCGCTTCGGCTACCGCCAGGTGCTGGTGGCCAATACCTTGTGCATCGGGGTCACGATCTTCCTGTTCGGCCAGGTTGGTCCGAACACGCCGCTGGCGGCGATCGTCTGCATCAGCCTGATGCAGGGCTTCTTCAATTCGCTGCAGTTCTCCAGCATGAATACCCTGGCCTACGCCGACATCGAGACCCGGGATTCGAGCATGGCCAGCACCATCTCGAGTTCGTTCCAGCAATTGTCGATGAGCTTTGGCCTGGCGACCGGTTCGCTCGTCACCGCCTGGTTCCTCGGCCGCGTGCCGCAGACCAACCAGGTGCTGGTGACGGGCGCGCTGCACCACGCCTTCGATACGCTGGCCGTGCTGACCGTGGTGTCGGCCGTCATCTTCTGGCGCCTGCGCCGCGAGGACGGCGACAGCATCAGCCGCGGACGGGAAAAGGCGACGGAGGCCGAGCCGGTGGTCCAGCAGGCCTGAACGCGCCCGGCAAAGCACTCATTCCCTGCTGACCAGCGCGGCCAGCACGCGCTCGCGGTTGTTCATCACGAAATTCACGAACACCGGCTCCTTCACCGCCAGGCGCAGCAAGCCCGGCAGCAGCGGATAGCAGAAGACCGCGACCTTGCGCACGGCCTCGTCGTTCTGCAGCGCGGCGCGCGCCGCTGTCTCGCCCCCGCCCAGCAGCGGCCGGATCGCCGTTTCATGCTTGCCGACGATGTTTTTCATCGGCCCCAGGAGCTTGTCGCTCAATTCATTTGTGCTCTGCATCGCATCCTCCCTGGTGAAATCACCCTGCCATCATGGCCTGCCCACAGTCCCGGATAATGACGAGAAGCAACTTTTCGAAAGCGTATTTTTTAAGAGGGAGTTTCATCAAAGCATAAACAATATGTCACCATAGAATGGCAGCGGTCCTGTTCACCGCCAGAAAAGAAGAAGCCATCATGCATACACGTCTTGCCATCCTTGACCTGGTCGCACGCCACCGGTTCGATGCCGCCACCTTCGCAGCCTTGCGGCGCCTGGCCGGCCTCGACCGCCGGCCGGTCCTGTCCTTGCCGCTGGTCCGGCGCGCGCTGGCGTCCATCGCCGCGCTGCTCGGTGGACTGGGACTGATCTTCTTTGTCGCGGCAAACTGGCATTCCCTCGGACGCGCCGGGCAGTTCGGCTTGCTCCAGGGATTCACGCTGCTGACCTGCGCGGGCGCTGCGCTGCTCCCCCGTGCCCGCGCACCGCTCAGCCTGCTCGGTTTGCTCGCGATCGGCGGCCTGTTCGCCTACTTCGGCCAGACCTACCAGACGGGGGCCGACGCGTGGCAGTTGTTTGCCTTGTGGACTGCCCTGGCGCTGCCGCTGGCGCTCGGCGCCCGTTCCGACGTGGTCTGGGCGGCCTGGGTGATCGTGGCATCGGCCGCCATCGCGACCTGGAGCTGGTCGCTGGGTTACCGTTTTCCCCGCGACCCGGTGACCGCACTGCTGGCCACCGGACTTGCCTGCCTGATGAGCAAGCCGCTGCAGCGCTTCACCGGCGCCGGTGTGGTGCCGTTCGACCTCGCCGTCCTGGTCGCCACGGCCTGGCTGGCGGCCTCCTCCTCCTTCGTTTCCTTGCTGATACTGCTGGCCGCCTGCGGCCTGCTGGCGCAACGCGCCTTCTTCGATGTCGTTGCGCTGAGCACCGTCGCGCTGGGTCTGCTCTTTGTCGTGCTCAGCGAAGCGGCCGAGAAGCTGCTGTCCAGCTCTTGGGAAATCGGCGCGGTATTCCTGCTTGCCCTGCTCGCCCTGGCGGCACTGGCCGGCGCAGTGCGCGGCATCCTTTTTCTGAACAACAGCTACCGCCAACAGGGAGAAGCGCCATGAGCAAACGCATGGACAACATTCTTCACGAAGCAGCGCTGCAAGGCCTGATCTCGGACGCCGTCGTGGCGTCGCAGGACAAGGAGCGCCCCTGGGCCGTGGTGGTCATGACGGCGATTGCCGCCTGGTTCGCCGCAATCCCCCTGGGCATACTCGTCGTGCTCGTACTCCTGTCGGACGCGAAGCCGGACGAAGGCGCCTTCGTCGCCGTCGGCGTCCTGGTGCTCGGCGCGGCCGTCGCCATGCTGTACCAGGGCGGCAAATCCCTGTTTGTCGAGCAGCTGGGCGTTGCCAGCCTGATTGTCGGTACGGCCCTGGTCGGTTTCGGCAGCTTCGACAGTAAAATCGTCCAGTCGAGCCTGGGCCTGATGGCGCTGCTGACGATGATATTGGCGGTATCGGTCCCGCAAGGCTGGCTGCGCGCACTCCTGGCCGCCAGTTTCGTCAGCCTGCTGACCCTTTCGGTGTCTTACCGTCAAATTTACTCGGCAACGACGGGAGTGCCTGCCGAATATGTGCTCAACTTCATGGCGTTTGCCTGGATCGGCGGGCATGCCGTATTGCGGCGAATCGAACACAAGCCAGAGAGCGCCAGGATCGCCGGCGCGATGGAATCCATCCTGACCGGCGTGGGGTCGATGACGGTGCTCCTGCTGGCACTGTGCGCGGGAAGGACCTTCCTGTTCGGTGCCGCTCACCTGTCCAGCATGCTGCCGTTCCATACCAGCGTTCCCGCCGGCGCCACTGCCCTCGTTTCCGTGGCGTGCGCGCTGCTCGCCGCCGCCTGGTCGATGCGTCAATGGCCGGCCTTGCGCAGTTTCTGGTTCGGGACGGTGGCGGCAACGGCTGCCTGCCTGTGCTGGTTTTCGGTCGCACTCGGTGCGGTCCTGCTGGTGTGCGCGGTCTGCGCAGCGAACGGGCGCCGCAATCTCGCGATGCTGGCCGCGGCGTCGGCCTTGTGGATCGTCGGCGCCTTCTATTACCAGTTGGCCTGGCCCCTGGGGATCAAGGCGGTGGTGCTCGCCGCCTGTGGCGCCTTGCTGGGCGCCGTCACCCGCTATGCCATGCCGGCCGAAGCGCCGGCGGAAGCGCCCCTGCATGCGCTCTTGCGCGCGCCGGCTACACGCGAGCGCTGGCGGCGCCTGGCGATCGGCGGCGCGGGTGCGCTCGTCCTTGTCGTGGCGAATACGGCCATCTGGGAAAAAGAGGCGTTGATCCGCAATGGCGCGCCGGTGTATGTCGAACTGGCGCCGGTCGACCCGCGCTCGCTGATGCAGGGCGACTACATGGCATTGAATTATGCGCTGCCACCCGAAGTCGCCCTGTCGGCGGCCGATGCGGCGATGCTGGTCGCGCGGCGGGCGCCGAATGGTGTCGCGACGCCGCTACGCATCCATGAAGGAGAGGCGCTGGCCGCGGACGAGATGCTGATCGAACTGGTGCGCAAGAAAGGGCGCCTGATGATTGCCAGCGACGCCTGGTATTTCGCCGAAGGGGAGGCGGAGCGCTGGAGCCATGCCAGGTACGGGGAATTCCGCGTCGACGCCAAGGGCAAGGCGCTGCTGGTCGGTTTGCGCGGACCAAAGCTGGAAGCGCTCTAGCCTCTGTAGCGGGACCGCCTCCTCGGAAAAGCGCCGAGTATGGCAAGCCTGGCAGGCCCCGCGCCTCTTCAAACGGCTTCGTCGACGGTATCGCGTTCTTCGAGAAGCGCGCGCAGCCGCTGCAGCGGTTGCCACTGCAGGACCAGCACCAGGACCAGCACGATGGCGCAGGCAATCCAGGCCGACCACAGCGTGTGGGTCAGGAAATGCGCGCCGCGCAGTTGCTGCATCCAGCCAACCGCCCCGCCGAGGGCCAGTGCCGCCGCCGCGACGCGCCCCGCCATGCGGGTACGCAGCGGCAGCCAGTAGACGCACAGGGACACCAGCCACAAGGCACTCGATGCGTGCCCTGCCGGCAGGCAGTGGCCGGGCGGCACGCCGAACGGCAAGGCGTCGAACAGGCGCAGGTAGGGCTCGGTGCCGCCGTAGCGGGCCAGATCCCAGGGACAATGCGCGACGCTCGCCTGCTTGAGGGCACTGATCACCAGCGGCACCAGCAGCGCCGACAGGGCCACCACGCGCAGGCGCAGGCGCGCCAGCGGGTTGTGCGG
>DOUW01000516.1:2126-3255 GCA_003520365.1 Massilia sp. | reverse complement strand
TCCGCGAAGAACCAAAAAAAACGGAGAGAAGATGGCCCGCAGAACCAAGGAAGAAGCGGCCGCTACGCGAGACAGCATCCTCGATGCAGCAGAGCAATTGTTTGTAGAACAGGGAGTATCGCGAACGACCTTGCAGCATATCGCAAGCGCTGCCGGTGTGACGCGCGGCGCGATTTATTGGCATTTTGACGACAAAGGCGCGCTCTTCAACGCGATGATGGAGCGCGCCACGCTGCCGTTCGAGTGCGCGCTGACCGTGCTGAACAAGGCCAGCGAGACCGATCCGCTCGACGACCTGCGCAGTTTCGTGCTGGAGATCTTCCGGGTAACCGAGCAGGATCCGAAGGCGCGCAGGGTGTTCGAGATCGCTTCGCTGAAGGTGGAATTCGTGAGCGAACTCGACGCCGTGCGGGTGCGCCGCAGCCAGAGCAAGAAGGAGTGGATGGCCCATGTGGAAGAACGCATTAAACTGGGCATCCGCGGCGGACAGATCCGTGCGGACGTGAATGCGCGCGTGCAGGCACTCGGCCTGTGGTCGATGATGGATGGGTTGATCCGCAACTGGATGTTCGAACCCGGCTCCTTCAGCCTGCTCGAGACCGGCGGACAGGTGTTCGATACCCTGCTCGACGGTATTCGCGCCAAGCAAACGGAATAAAGAGCGCGGAATAAAAAAGGCGCGGACCAGCCGCGCCTTTTTTCTGCCATGAACTGCCGATCAGCGCAGTTCTTCGATCATCTTCTTCAGCTTGGCCGAATCGGCCACGAAGGCGCGGATGCCTTCGGCCAGCTTCTCAGTCGCCATCGCATCTTCGTTGAGCATGAAGCGGAAGTTCTTCTCGTCGACGGCGATCTTTTCGATGGCCACATCGGCGTCCGCCACCAGCTTGCGCTCGACCGGCGCGTCGGTGTCGGCCAGCTTCTGCAGCAGGTCCGGCGAAATGGTCAGCAGGTCGCAGCCTGCCAGTTCCAGGATCTGCGAGGTGTTGCGGAAGCTCGCGCCCATGACTTCGGTGTCGTAGCCGAACTTGCGGTAGTACTGGTAGATGCGCTTGACCGACTGCACGCCCGGATCGTCCGCGCCTTGATAGTCGGTGCCGGTCGACTTCTTGTACCAGTCGTAGATGCG
>DOUW01000516.1:0-2085 GCA_003520365.1 Massilia sp. | reverse complement strand
ATCTTGATCAGCACGCGCTCGCGCGAGACGCCGGCCTTTTCGTACAGGGCGATCAGTTCGCGGCCCTTGGCGACCGTGGCTTCGGTGTCGAACGACAGGGCGGCATCGATCTCGGTCGAGACGCGGCCCGGGACGTACTTCAGGATCTCGACGCCGAAGGCGATGAGCAAGTTGTCGACGATCGCCTCGACCGATGCGCCGTTGGCGCCGGCGACGGCCTGTTCCAGCAGCGGACGGTATTCCGGCTTCTGCACGGCCTTCAGGATCAGCGAAGGATTGGTGGTCGCATCCTGCGGCGCGTAGGCCTTGATCGACTGGAAGTCGCCGGTGTCGGCGACCACGGTGGTGTATTGCTTCAGTTGGTCGAGCTGGTTCATATAATTTGCCTATTTAATAATACTACCGAATAATATTTGCATGCTGCTTGTAGGGTGGACACCTGTGCCCACGCGGTACGGCGCTGGTTCGGTCGAAACGTCCAACCGCGCAGCGCCGACATCAGCAGTCGGTCGCTTCCAGGAACGCCGCGACCATCGCTTCCAGCCCCGCGCGGTCCTCATCCGAGAAGCGGTCCAGCTGCGGGCTGTCGATGTCGAACACGCCGACCAGCTTGTCGTTCTTGACCAGCGGGATCACGATTTCCGAGTTCGAGGCCGAGTCGCAGGCGATGTGGCCCGGGAAGGCGTGCACGTCCGGCACGACGATGGTCTTGCGTTCGACGGCGGTGGCGCCGCAGACGCCGCGCCCGAAGGGAATGCGTGCGCAAGCCGGCTTGCCCTGGAAGGGGCCGACCAGCAGGTCCTGGCCTTCGCCCTTTTTAGCGGGGACGGTGAGGTAGAAACCGGCCCAGTTCAGGTCGGCGATGGTGTCGTAGACGAGCGCGGAGAACTGCGAGGCGTTCGCGATCAGGTCGCGCTCGCCTTCGAGGACGCTGGTGACCTGGCGTACCAGCAGGTCGTAGTCGGGACGGGTGCTGCGTTCTGGGTTGATGTGCATGGCGCTGTCGATCAGGCTGGACGAAAAGCACTATTCTACAGCCAGCACGCGCGGCCGGCAGGCGGCGAATCGGAGCGATCAGGATGGGCCCGATCCCGCCTGCCGCCTGCCGGGCTTACCGGACAGTCTTGCGCCGCAGGCGGGCTGCCGCCAGCAGGCCGGCGCCGAACAGGGCCAGCGTCGCCGGTTCGGGGACCTCGGCCGGAAGCTCTGCACCCTCGCGCGCGAGGTAGCCGGTGGCGCCGGCGCACGGTTCGGGGCGGTGCCAGGGGCAACCGGCCTCGATCATTTCGTAGTCGCTGTTGGCGTCGACAATGGTAAATGTCCGGCCGACCGACTCCATGTAGAGGTGGCTCTCGCTGTCGTTGAGGTAGATCGAACCGCTCAGGAAACCGTCCGCCCCGAAGCTGAGCTGCAGGTCGATGTAGCCCAGCTGGCTTTCGAAGCCGCCATCCTGCAGCGACCATTGCACGCCGTAGGGACCGGGGAAGGTGTAGCGCAGGTTCAGCAGGCCGGGCAGCGGAAGATCGTCGTTGAAGTGCTCGAAATAATAGTTCAGCGTGCCGGCCTGGACCGTGGCTTCGTCGAACTCGAGTTCGAGGGTGATGCCATACGGCGTTTCGTCGTTCGTCGCCTGCCATTGGTAGATGACGCCCGCCTGGCTGCACAGCGGCAGCAGGGACAGCGCGGCGGCTGCAAGGTAAGACAGAATTTTCATGACCCCTCCTTGGTTTTGGTGCTGTCATCCATAGCAAGGAGCGGGCCAGACGCTCAATTGCTCGCCAAGTGCTTGAATACGCTCGCTTTCCGGCCGACTTGTGTCATGCGGCCCGCGATCCTGTAAAGATTTTCGACGGGCGCCGGGATGGCGCTTACCCTGCCGATGCCGCCGGTTCCGGCGCCGCCTGTCCGTTGACCGCACGCCGCAGCTCGTCGAGCGTGGCCGGTTTGGTCAGGTGCAGGTCGAAACCGGCGTCGAGGGCGCGGCCGATGTCGTCCTGCTGGCCGTAGCCCGTCAGTGCCACCAGGCGCGGCGCCAGGCCCAGGCGCCGCAGCGCGCCCGCCAGGGCGTAGCCGTCCATGTCCGGC
>DOUW01000518.1:401-5988 GCA_003520365.1 Massilia sp. | reverse complement strand
GGAACAGCAGGCGCTCGGTCATGCTGGTGCCGCCGCGCGACCAGCCGAAGCACACCGTGCCGACCGGCTTGCCCGGCACCGCGCCGGTCGGGCCGGCGATGCCCGTGGTCGACAGGGCGACGTCGGCAACGCTGTTCGAGAGCGCGCCCTCGGCCATGGCGGCGGCGACTTCCTCGCTCACCGAGCCGAATTGCGCGATCAGGGCAGCCGGGACGTCGAGCAGTTCGGTCTTCGAGTTGTTCGAATAGGTGACGAAGCCGCAGTCGAACCAGCCGGTGGAGCCGGCGATCTCGGTGATGGCTTGCGACACGCCGCCGCCGGTGCAGGATTCGGCAGTGACCAGCACCAGGCGCTTGGCCTGCAGCGCCTCGCCGACTTTGCTTGCAAGTTCGATAATCTCGTTGCTCATGCGGCTCCTCCAGGATAATAAGAATGCTGCGGCACGCAGGTCGCCAAGCGCCCCTGCATTGCAGCGTGACTGCATCGGTCACGCAGCAACCATTCTAGCGCGCCCCGGCCGCTATCGGTGTGGCAAACTTGCATGGAAAATCACGCCGCCGCTACCCAAGCGCCTTGCGAGAAGGTAGAGTGGCGCCGTTTGTACTCATGGAAATGTCCCGTGCGACACGTTGACATTCCATGCTGCTATCCTGCATCGCGGCGGGTTCCGCCGCGTTTCTTTTACTCAATAGAATTCAATGTCGCTTCATCAATACGCGTGCTGCCGGGCTAGGCCGGCGCGGTCGTGATGGCCGTCGCCATCCGGGCCGGGGCGCGCGCGCGCGAAAGGAGCCTGCCCGCGTGCCCGAACACGCCGGAGGCGGCATGATCCGCCTGCCGTCGCTCCGCAAGAAGCTCGTCGCCGTGGTGATGGCCACCACGCTGGCCGCGCTCGTGGTCTCGGTCGGGCTGGTGATCGGCTACGACCTGCGCAGCTACCACCGCTCGCTGGTGAACGACCTCTCGACCCAGGCCGAGCTGGNNTGGTCGCCGCCGCCGCCATCTACGACGAACGCGGGCGCCTGTTCGCATCCTACGCCGCGGGCGGGGCGCGCACGGTATTCCCGGCCCAGGCCGAAGCGGCCGCCACCCGCGTCGAGGACGGCTACCTGGTGGTGTTCCGGCCGATCGTCGAGAACGGCGAGACCGTCGGCACGGTCTGGCTGCGCGCCGAGAACCGGCTGCTCTCGCGCACCCTCGACTACCTGGCGATCGCGCTGGCCGTGACCCTGCTGGCGATGGCGATCGCCTATCTCGTGATGCGGCGCCTGGGCCGCGTGATCACCGCGCCAATCATCGCGATCACCGAGATCGCACGGGACGTGGTCGCCACGCGCGACTATTCGCGCCGCGCGCCGCGCATCAGCAACGACGAGGCGGCCGAGCTGGTCGATTCCTTCAACGCGATGCTGACCGAGATCGAGCAGCGCACCCGCGAGCTCGAGGATTCGAACCGGGAAATCGTGCGCGAGGCGCAGGAGCGCTCGCGCGCCCAGCAGGAAGTGATGCGCCTGAACGAGCAGCTCGAACACCGCGTCGACGAACGCACCCTGCAGCTGGCGCTGGCCAACGCCGAACTGGCCAACGCGATCGACGAGGCGCGCAACGCCAACCAGGCCAAATCGGCCTTCCTGTCGTCGATGAGCCACGAGCTGCGCACGCCCCTGAACGCGATCCTCGGCTTCGCCCAGATCCTGACCTCGGAGGCGCTGCCGACTTCCAGCGAACAGAAGAAGGAGTTCGCCAGCCACATCCTGAAGTCGGGACGCCACCTGCTCACCCTGATCAACGAGATCCTCGACCTGGCCAAGGTGGAGTCGGGCACGATCTCGCTGTCGATGGAGCCGGTGGCCCTCGCCGAGGTGCTGGAGGAGTGCCGCACCATGGTCGAGCCGCTGGCGGCCGGGCGCGGCATCCGCGTGCTGTTCCCGCAAACGGTCGACGCGGTGCTGCTGGCCGACCGCACCCGGCTGAAGCAGGTATTGCTGAACCTGCTGTCGAACGCGATCAAGTACAACCGCGACGCCGGCGCCGTGGTGCTCGACTGTGTCCAGCTCACGCCCGAGCGCATGCGCATCTCGGTGCAGGACACCGGCATGGGCCTGCGCGCCGACCAGCTCGACAGCCTGTTCCAGCCCTTCAACCGCCTCGGCCAGGAAGCCGGCGCCCAGGAAGGCACCGGCATCGGCCTGGTGGTGACGCGCCGCCTGGTCGAGCTGATGGGCGGTTCGATCGAGGTCAGCAGCAGTCCCGGCGTGGGCAGCGTGTTCGCGATCGAGCTGGGCACCACCGTGCCGCAAGCCTCGCTGGACGATGCCTCGTCGCACCCGTCGGGGGAGCCTGCCGGGCGTACCGATCATGCTCCGCATCTCGTGCTTTACGTCGAGGACAACCCGGCCAACCTGAAGCTGGTCGTGGAAATCGTGCGCTTCCGGCCCGACCTGCGGCTGATCGCCGCCGCCGACGGCCCGGCCGGCCTGGCGCTGGCGCGCGAGCGGCGCCCCGACATCATCCTGATGGACATCAACCTGCCCGGCATGGACGGCTATGAGGTGCTCGCCGAACTGCGGCGCGACGCGCAGACGGCCGGCATCCCCGTGATTGCGCTCACCGCCAACGCAATGGCGAGCGACATCGAGCGCGGCCTGGCGGCAGGGTTTTTCCGCTACCTGACGAAACCGGTCGATATCGACAAGTTCAACGAAGCGATCGACGGCACGCTGGCCCAGCTGCGTGCCGGGAAAGGAACCGAAACATGATCACGCCCGCCGATGTGCGGCGCGCACGCGTGCTGGTCGTCGACGACCAGCCGGTCAACGTGCAGCTGCTCGAATACCTGCTCAAGACGACCGGGTACGAGAACGTGCACAGCACCACCGACCCGCGCCAGGTGGTGGCGCTGCACCTGAAGCACCGCTTCGACCTGATCATCCTCGACCTGCACATGCCGGGCATGGATGGCTTCCAGGTGATGGAGGCCTTGAAGCCGCTGGAAAGCGAGTCGTGGCTGCCGGTGCTGGTGGTGACGGCCGAGCCGGACAAGAAGCTGGCGGCGCTGGAAGCGGGCGCGCGCGACTTCATCAGCAAGCCGTTCGACCTGCTGGAGGTGCACAAGCGCATCCACAACATGCTGGAGGTGCGCCTGCTCTACAAGGAGCTGGCCCAGTACAGCCGCGCCCAGCAGGAACTGGCCCTGCACGACGCCCTCACCGGCCTGCCGAACCGGCGCCTGCTGGAAGACCGCATCGAGACCGCGCTGCAGCACGCCAACCGCAGCCACGCCAAGGCCGCGATCATGTACCTCGACCTGGACGGCTTCAAGGCGATCAACGACACCTATGGCCACGCCTACGGCGACGAGATCCTGAAGATGGTGTCGCAGCGCCTGCTGGCTTCCTCGCGCAAGGAAGACACGGTGGCGCGCCTCGGTGGCGACGAATTCATGGTGGTGCTGGGCGACATCCATTGCCTGGCCGATGCCCAGGGCCCGGCGGCCAAGCTGGTCGAGGCCCTGTCCGAGCCCTTCTTCATCAACGACCTGACGCTGCGCCTGTCGACCTCGATCGGCATCAGCATCTACCCGGACGACGCCGAATCGGTCGACGCCCTGATCAGCATCGCCGACTACGCGCTCTACGAAGCCAAACGCGCCGGCAAGAACCGTTACTGCTCGACCGCCGGCGGCACGCGCCAAGTCGCGGTGAAAACCACGCCCCCAAAGCAGGTGGCTGAGCTGGCCCAGCACCGCTGACCCGCCAGCCGCCCGCGGGCGGCCCTGCCCTTTCATCGGCGCCGGCCCACCAGCCCGGCGCCGTTTTCATTCGTGGACCGGCACCCGGGACGTCGGTTATTGGCGCTAAATCGTCACGATCCTGTAGGGTGGGCGCCCCGTGCCCACGCGTGACGCCTGCGTCGAGTTGGCGTTCATGACGTAGGGTGGGCGCCCTGTGCCCACGCGTGANNTCCGCCCGCTCGATGCGGGCGACGGGCGCCGTCAACGTCATATGCCGTGCCGACGGCGCATGGCCGCCGGCATGACATGCCAGCGCTTACGCGCTGCCGGGCTGCTTGCCCTCGGTGCCGACGCAGGGCTTGCCCACCGCTTCTTCGTTGTGCGCGGCGATCGCGTCGGCGTTCTGGTGGTCGCGGGCAGCGTCGACCTTGTCCGGCGCGACTTCGATGCGCGTGATGCCGGAATCGACCGAGATCGGGTCGCTGGCCGGGAAGGTCATCTCGACGGCGTCGTCGAGCAGGGTTTCCTTGGCCGCTTCGCCCTGCGGCTGGCCGCCACCGGCGCCGGCAATCATGTTGATCGCAACCGCATTCGCGACGACCTCCAGCCGCGCCAGCTGGCCGACGGTGGTGACGCCGAACGCGTCCTGCAATGCCTTGGCCTCTTTCTCGCCGACGCCGCCCAAGGCGGTCAGCGGACAATCCATCAGTTCGCGCGGCGACTTGCCGCGGAACGCTTCATTGACGATCGTGGTGATATTCATATTTGTCCTTTCAAGTGGGCGCGCCTGTCCTCCATTGACACGGTTGAACTGGACACGGTTCCACTATCGCACAGGCCCTCCAAACACGTATGTGCGGTGCCGTACATGCCGCGCACCGGCCAGCACAAACAGGCGCACGATTGCTGGCAAACATTGCATATTGCCGTGCTATCATTCGACGCCGCACGAGCGTGTCTTTACTTACGGAAAGCGGACACACTCTGCTATCCTTGCTGGATACAGACAAAGAGAAATACAGCGCCCTCGGCCATTGCCCCAGACAACGCAGCAGGAACGACGTGCCAACCACTGACAAACCGAAAATTCTGGTCGTCAACGACGACGCAGCCAGCCTGCTGGCATTGACCAGCCTGCTCGACCAGTGGGCCAGGGAAACCGGGTACACGGTCCTCTCGGCGCGCTCCGGGCAGGAAGCGCTGCGCCAGGTCCTGCTGCACGATTTCGCGGTCATCATCCTCGACGTTAACATGCCCGGCATGGACGGCTTCGAAACCGCCGAGGCGATCCACCAGCGCGCCCGCTCGGCCGACATCCCGATCATCTTCGTGACCGCCTTCCTGGCCGACGAGATCGACCGCCTGAAAGCCTACCAGCGCGGCGCCGCCGACTTCCTGTTCACCCCGGTGATCCCGCAGATCCTGCACGCCAAGGTGTCGGTGTTCGTGGCACTGGCCAACAAGAACGAGCAACTGCGGCGCCAGGCCGAGAAGCTGTCCCAGCACACGCTGGAACTCACCGCCACCAACGAGCGGCTGATGCGCGAGATCGAGGACCGCCAGGCGGCCGAGCGCAAGAGCCACGCCAAGGACGAGTTCCTCGCCATGCTCGGCCACGAGCTGCGCAATCCGCTGTCGGCCATCAGCAGCGCCGCGGCCCTGATCGACATGCCCGGCGCGGGCCCCGAGATGGCGGGCCGCGCGCGCCAGATCATCGGCCGCCAGAGCCAGCACCTGTCGCGCATCGTCGACGACCTGCTCGACCTGTCGCGCGCGATGTCGGGCAAGATCCTGCTGGCGCGCCGGCCGCTCGACATGGCCAGCCTGGTTGGCGCCTGCCTCGACACCTTCCGC
>DOUW01000518.1:0-213 GCA_003520365.1 Massilia sp. | reverse complement strand
TCGACATCGGGCTGGCGGCCGAGGACCACGAGGTCCTGCTGACCGTCAGCGACTCCGGTGTCGGCATCGCGCCCGACCTGCTGCCGCACGTGTTCGACGTCTTCGTGCAGGGGTCGATCAGCCTGGACCGCGCCCAGGGCGGGCTCGGGATCGGGCTGTCGCTGGTGCGCCGCCTGGTCGAACTGCACGGCGGCAGCGTGTCCGCCACCAGCG
>DOUW01000515.1:5250-5441 GCA_003520365.1 Massilia sp. | reverse complement strand
ATCGCCGGGCGCGAATCGAACGGGCCGGACGCCGCGCTGGCCGAGTTGTATCGCGGCAAGAAGACCGTGATCACGCCGCTGCTGGAGAATTCCGCGGGCGACGTCGGATTGGTGGCCGCCGCCTGGCGCCTGTGCGGCGCCGTCATCCACACGCTCACGCCCGAACAGCACGACGCCGTGTTCGCCGCGGT
>DOUW01000515.1:0-5047 GCA_003520365.1 Massilia sp. | reverse complement strand
CCCCGCATCGCCGGCTCCTCGCCGGAAATGTGGCGCGACATCAGCCTGGCTAACCGCGACGCACTGCTTACCGAGCTCGATGCATATCTGGCACAATTGACCGCATTGCGCGGGCTGCTCGCGGCCGGCGACAGTGCCGGCCTGGAAGCGGTGTTCGACAACGCCCAGCGCGCCCGCCGCGCCTGGGGCGCCGCCATCGAGGCGAACGAACCGCCGCCGGGCCCCGAATCAGGAAAATAAATGACGCAGCAAACACCGCAGCAAAAGCATTACCCGCAACACATCGACCTCGAACCCGTCATGCACGTCGAGGGCACGGTGCGCCTGCCGGGCTCGAAAAGCATCTCGAACCGCACGCTGCTGCTGGCAGCGCTGGCCGAGGGCGACACCACGATCCACGACCTGCTGGCCTCGGACGACACCATGGTCATGCTGGGGGCGCTGCGCGCGCTCGGCATCGGCTGGGAAGAAATCGACGAGCGCACCATCCTGGTGCATGGGCATGGCGGCAAGCTGCCGAACGGCGAAGCGGACTTGTTCATGGGTAACGCCGGCACCGCAATCCGCCCGCTGACCGCGGCGCTGGCCGTGATCGGCGGCGACTACACCCTGCATGGCGTCTCGCGCATGCACGAGCGTCCGATCGGCGACCTGGTCGACGCCCTGAACGAGGTCGGCGCCCAGATCGAGTACACGGGCGAACCGGGCTTTCCGCCGCTGCGGATCAAGCGCGGCCACATTCACGCCAACCGCATCGCGGTGCGCGGCAACGTGTCGAGCCAGTTCCTGACCGCGCTGTTGATGGCGGCCCCCTTGATGGCGCGCGGCCATGCGGTGACCATCGACGTGGTCGGCGAGCTGATCTCCAAGCCCTACATCGAGATCACCCTGAATCTGATGCGGCGCTTCGGCGTCACGGTCGAGCAGAACGGCTGGGCCTCGTTTACCGTGCAGCCGGGCCAGCGCTATGCTTCGCCGGGCAGCATCCACGTCGAGGGCGACGCGTCCTCGGCCTCCTATTTCCTGGCGGCCGGCGCAATCGCCGGCGGTCCGGTGCGGGTGGAAGGGGTAGGGGAGAACAGCATCCAGGGCGACGTGCGCTTTGCCGACGCCCTCGAGCGCATGGGCGCGACCATCACCCGCGGCGAGAACTGGATCGAGGCGCGCTCGAACGGCGTCCTGAAAGCCATCGACGCCGATTTCAACCACATTCCCGACGCCGCCATGACGATCGCGGTGGCGGCGCTGTATGCCGACGGCACCAGCACCCTGCGCAACATCGCCAGCTGGCGCGTGAAGGAAACCGACCGCCTGGCGGCCATGGCGCTCGAGCTGCGCAAGCTCGGCGCCATCGTGGAGGAGGGCGCGGACTACATCCGCATCACGCCGCCGCACGAATTGCTGCCGGCGACCATCGACACCTATGACGACCACCGCATGGCGATGTGCTTTTCGCTCGCCGCGCTGGACGGCAAGGCGCGGCGCGGCAACGCGATGCGCATCAACGATCCGAAATGCGTCGCCAAGACTTTCCCCGACTATTTCGAGGCCTTCGCGGGTATTGCTCGAAATGAACTGTTTTAAAAAATGAATCAATCGCGCGTCCAACGCGTAGCCAGGTAAAAAAAAATGCCAAATTCCCACATTCCCGTCATCACGATCGATGGCCCGACCGCTTCCGGCAAGGGCACCGTTGCCGCCCGCGTCGCCGACCGGCTCGGCTATCACCTGCTCGATTCGGGCGCGCTGTACCGGCTGACCGCCTTGTCCGCGATGCGTGCCGGCGTCGACCTTGGCGACGAGCACGGCGTGGCGAACCTGGCGGCGCAGTTGCCGGTCCGGTTCTCCGGCGACGGCATCTTCCTCGATGGCGAGGAGGTCGGCGCCCTGATCCGCGCTGAGGAAGTGGGCAACAACGCATCGAAAATCGCGGCGCTGCCCGGCGTACGCCAGGCGCTCTACGCCCTGCAACTGGGCTTTCGCACGGCCCCCGGCCTGGTGGCCGACGGGCGCGACATGGGCACCGTCATCTTCCCGAATGCCCGCCTAAAAGTGTTTCTCACGGCAAGCGTCGAGGCGCGTGCGGAACGCCGGTATAAGCAATTGATTGGCAAAGGATTTTCTGCTAATATGGACGATCTGCTGGCGGATTTGCAGGCGCGCGATGCACGCGATACTGGGCGTAGCGTCGCCCCGCTGGTGCCGGCGGAGGGTGCGTATGTCCTCGACACGTCCGAGATGACGGTCGATGAAGCAGTGGAACAAGTGTTGCATTGGAACGCACTGTTGTAAGGCGATGTTGTCATCGCAGCTGTAATTTTGTGGTGCCGGTGTTGGCAATGTTGCCGCGCCGGTGATGTTCAACTTGACCCAGTTCAGGCCGCGTATTGCCGTCCTGCTGGCTAACTTGTAAATAACCTATGTCTACTGCAACCACCCAAGCATCCGGTATGGAAAGCTTTGCCGCCCTCTTCGAGGAATCGCTGTCGCGTCAAGACATGCGCTCGGGCGAAGTCATTTCCGCTGAAGTCGTGCGCCTGGATCACAACTTCGTGATCGTCAACGCCGGCCTGAAGTCGGAAGCTTTCATTCCTATCGAAGAATTCAAGAATGACCAGGGCGAACTGGAAGTCCAAGTTGGCGACTTCGTTTCCGTGGCCATCGAATCGCTGGAAAACGGTTTCGGCGATACCATCCTGTCGCGCGACAAGGCCAAGCGCCTGGCATCGTGGCTGGCTCTGGAAAAAGCAATGGAGTCGGGCGAGATCGTCACCGGCACCGTCAACGGCAAGGTCAAGGGCGGCCTGACCGTCCTGACCAACGGCATCCGCGCATTCCTGCCGGGTTCGCTGGTCGACACCCGTCCGGTCAAGGACACCACCCCGTTCGAAGGCAAGACCCTCGAATTCAAGGTCATCAAGCTGGACCGCAAGCGTAACAACGTCGTGCTGTCGCGTCGCGCCGTCATCGAAGCATCGATGGGCGAAGAGCGTGCGAAGCTGATGGAAACGCTGAAGGAAGGCACCGTCGTCACCGGCGTCGTCAAGAACATCACCGACTACGGTGCGTTCGTCGACCTGGGCGGCATCGACGGCCTGCTGCACATCACCGACCTGGCATGGCGTCGCGTGCGTCACCCGTCGGAAGTGCTGTCGGTTGGCCAGGAAATCACCGCCAAGGTCCTCAAGTACGACCAGGAAAAGAACCGCGTCTCGCTGGGCGTCAAGCAGCTGGGCGACGATCCTTGGACCGGCCTGTCGCGTCGTTACCCGCAAGGCACCCGCCTGTTCGGTAAAGTCACCAACCTGACCGACTACGGCGCATTCGTCGAAGTCGAACAGGGCATCGAAGGCCTGGTGCACGTGTCGGAGATGGACTGGACCAACAAGAACGTGGCTCCGAACAAGGTTGTCCAGCTGGGCGACGAAGTCGAAGTCATGGTCCTGGAAATCGACGAAGAGCGTCGTCGTATCTCGCTGGGCATGAAGCAGTGCAAGGCCAATCCTTGGGACGACTTCGGCATGACCCACAAGAAGGGCGACAAGGTCAAGGGTTCGATCAAGTCGATCACCGACTTCGGCGTGTTCATCGGCCTGCCGGGCAACATCGACGGCCTGGTGCACCTGTCGGACCTGTCGTGGACCGAGCCGGGCGAAGAAGCCGTGCGCCGCTTCAAGAAGGGTGACGAGCTGGAAGCCGTGGTCCTGGCCATCGACGTCGAGCGCGAGCGTGTTTCGCTGGGCGTGAAGCAGCTGGAAGGCGACCCGTTCAACAACTTCGCAGCCCTGAACGACAAGGGTTCGCTGGTCACCGGTACCGTCAAGTCGGTCGAGCCGAAGGGCGCCGTGATCCAGCTGAACGAAGAAGTCGAAGGCTACCTGCGTGCTTCGGAAATCTCGCGCGACCGCGTGGAAGATGCCGGCACCCACCTGAAGGTTGGCGACAAGGTCGAAGCGCTGGTCATCAACATCGATCGCAAGGCTCGCAGCATCCAGCTGTCGATCAAGGCGAAAGACAATGTCGAGACCCAGGAAGCAATGCAGAAGCTGGCTTCGGACAGCAGCGCCGCATCGGGCACCACCAGCCTGGGCGCACTGCTGAAGGCCAAGTTCGATAACAAGAACTAAGCAAAGGCTATCCTGACGAGGCGACCAGATGACCAAGTCCGAGCTGATTGCACGACTGGCTGAGCGTTATTCTCAGCTGGTCGCCAAGGATGCGGAGTACGCTGTCAAGACCATCCTCGATGCGATGACCAACGCTTTGGCTACCGGCCAGCGCATCGAGATCCGTGGTTTCGGCAGTTTCGCGCTCAACAGCCGTCCGCCCCGCATCGGACGCAACCCGAAGTCCGGCGACAAGGTGATGGTGCCCGAAAAACGGGTGCCCCACTTCAAGCCCGGCAAGCAGTTGCGCGAGCGGGTGGATGCGATGGTCGGGCAACCGATCATCGAAGACTGAGTCGTCTGCCTGCGTGCAGACAAAACGGCATCCGCGAGGATGCCGTTTTTTTTCGTCCAGCGGTGTGAGAACCGTAGGGTGGGCGCCCCGTGCCCACGCGTGAACGATGAACATCGTTGGCCCACATTGTCGGCCCATGTTGATGCGCCAACGTCATGCGAGCGTCACGCGTGGGCACNNCGCGGCCCCGCGCGCGCCCCCCCCCCCCCACCCTACCGGCGCACGCCGCTCGTCTTTGAAATAAAATTGCAGATATGCGACACTGCGCCTTTGCACACACCGTCAACATCACCCGATGAAATTCGTCTCCACCATTGCGGGATTTATCCTGTTCGTGCTGTTTTTCGGCTTCGCGCTGAAGAATACGCAGGCGGTCGACCTGCACTTTTTCCTGAACTACGAACTGCGTGGTCCCCTGGTGCTGATGCTGCTGGCGTTCTTCATTGCCGGCGCCGCTCTCGGGATCCTGGCCGTGACCCCGACCGTGTTCCGCCACCGCCGCGAAGCCTCGCAGCACAAGAACACCATCCAGGCCCTGCAGAGCGCCGCCGGCCCCGGCGCCGCCCAGCCGGCCGCGGATGCCGTC
>DOUW01000514.1:362-4668 GCA_003520365.1 Massilia sp. | reverse complement strand
AAAGTGCGATGAACCTAAAAAAAGCCGCGATCTCTCGCGGCTTCTGCCTTACACCTTACACCATCAACTCACGCGCACCACCATCAACCCGGCGCGCAGGCCGACCCGCACGTCGGGATTCGGGAACACCACCATCTCCTCGTCATGGAAAACGGTATACACCGTTTCCCCATCGGTGGCGATCACCTCGCCGCGCTTGAGCGAGGCGAAGTTCGGGGTCTCCTTGCTGAAGCCCATCGTGAAGGCGTCCGACAGCTTGACCACCTCCTGCGCCACCTTGAACACGTGCGGCGCGGCCTTGGCCGGCGGCGCCTCGACGCCGCGAAGCAAGGCGTCGAGCGCCTGCGACGCGTCGGCGAACTGGGCCAGGTTGTTCTGGCCCAGCGTGCCTACGCGTCCCAGCTCCACCGTGCTGCCGGCGGCGCCATGGTGCTCGCTCGCATAGTAGCTGTAGGTGCCGGCCGACTTCGGGTTCATGATGATCGCTTGAATGGCCGCCTGCCCCAGCCAGCCGATCAGGGCCGACTTGCGTTCTTCCGCGATCAGGTCCGGCACGATCGCGAACATCGGATAGTGCGAGGCGCGGATCGCGGTGTGCAGGTCGAGGTGCCAGCGCACCGGCCCGGCGTCCGCGAAGAAGGCGTCGGTCGCCGCGATGATCTCGTCCGCACGCGCGCTTTCCGCGGTGCCGGCCAGCGCGCCGCGGTCGGCCTTGAACATGCGGTTCAGGTCGGCGTCGATGAAACGCTTGCCGGCGGCGATGGCGTCGATGTTGCCGACGCAGAGCATCAGGTCCACCGCCAGGGCCTCTGGTTGGCGCGACAACGCCTCGATCACGTGCGCGACCATTTCGATCGGCCCGGTCTCGTCGCCGTGCACGCCGACCGACAGCAACACCGCCGGACGGGCAGCGCTACGGTCGGCCTTCACCGTCATGACACCCCTTGCGGGAAGCATGACCGTGAAACCTGCCTCCCTGAAGCGCTGCGCCACGAGGCCGAAATCAGCCTCGGCCAGCGCGCGCACCGCTTCAGGCACCACGGGTGGTTGGGCGGGCGCGCTCATCTCAGGCAGCCAGGCGCTCGGGGTTCGAGCCTTCCGACAGCGCCCAGACGTCCAGCATGGCCTGCTCGAGGTCGGTGGCCTGGGTGTAGCCGGTCAGGCCCATCTCAAGAGTCACCGCATCGACCGCGGCCAGCGCATCGCCGCTGCCGGCACGCTCGATCACCTTCAGCAGCAGGCGCTGCTGGGTGCGGCGCAGTGCCTGCATCGCGTAGTTGCGCAGCTGTTCCTGCGACTTGCTGGTGGCCGGCAGCTTCAGGCCGCGCTCGAGCGTGTCGATGCCGGCGCGCTCGCGCAGCGCCATGCCGACCTGCAGGAACTGGGCCAGCGTCATGCCGCTTGGACGCTGCACCGACACCGCCGCGAACAGGAAGGTCGCCAGCGACTCGATGGCCTCGACCGCCTTCCAGGCGCCGACGAAGTTCTTGCTCAGGCCGGCGTAGCCGTCGGCTTCCGACGTCGACGGCATCAGCTGGCGCAGCTGGTCGCCGTTGGCGAACAGCGAGGACAGTTCGGCCATGCCGTCGGCGCCCTGCGGCAGCGACAGCACGCCTTCCATCACGGCGCGCAGCAGCGCACGAGTGCGGGTGTCGACCGCGATCGACACTTCACGCGGCACGTTCAGCGCGTCGGCGTCGAGCGCGTCGAACACCGGCGCCAGCTGCAGCGCCGACCAGCCGCGGCCCCAGGCCTTGACCACTTCGGTCTCGTCGACGCGGTGCTCGGCGGCCAGGTCGCTCAGCATCAGCGGGCCGCAGCGGTTGACGGCCTCGTTGGCCAGCACGGTCGCCAGGATGGCGTTGGCCAGCGGGTGATCCAGCGGATCGCGGGTGGCGACCAGTTGCGCCGGGAAGTAAGGACGCAGCACGGTCGCGGCCCATGGCTCGTCGACCAGCGGCAGCGCGGCCAGGGTGCGCTTGAAGCGGTTCTTGACGTTGGCGATGACGACCGCCAGTTCCGGCGCCGTCAAGCCCTGGCCCAGCGCCTTGCGGCGCTGCAGTTCGGCGTCGCTCGGCAGCTGCTCCAGCTCGCGCGAGACCGCGCCTTCCGCTTCCAGGTTCGCGATCAGGGCGGCGTAGGCGTCGACGATCGACGCGTTGCCTTGCGCCTGGGCTTCACGGGTCAGCAGGCGGGTCTGCTGGGTGTTGTCGCGCAGGACCAGTTTCTCGACGTCGCCGGTCATCTCGAACAGGATGCGGTTGCGGTCGGCTTCAGGCAGCTTGCCGGCGCTGACTTCGGTGTCCAGCCAGATCTTGATGTTGACTTCGTGGTCCGAGCAGTCCACGCCGGCCGAGTTGTCGATCGCATCGGTGAAGATGCGGCCGCCGTTCAGCGCGAACTCGATACGGCCGGCCTGGGTCGCACCCAGGTTGCCGCCCTCGCCCACCACCTTGCAGCGCATTTCGCCGCCGTTGACGCGGATGCGGTCGTTGGCGCGGTCCTTCACCTGGGCATGGGTCTCGTGCGAGGCCTTGATGTAGGTGCCGATGCCGCCGTTGTAGAACAGGTCGACCGGGGCCAGCAGGATGCGGTGCATCAGCTCTTCCGGCGCCAGCGAGGTTTCCTCGATGCCCAGCACTTCACGCACCTGCGGGGTCAGGTCGATCGAGCGGGCGCTGCGCGGGAACACGCCGCCGCCCTGCGAGATCAGCGACTTGTCGTAGTCTTCCCACGACGAGCGCGGCAGCGCGAACATGCGCTGGCGTTCCTTGAACGAGACTTCGACGTCCGGGGTCGGATCGAGGAAGATGTGGCGGTGGTCGAACGCGGCCACCAGCTTCAGCTGGCGCGACAGCAGCACGCCGTTGCCGAACACGTCGCCCGACATGTCGCCCACGCCGACCATGGTGATCGGGGTGGTGGTCATGTCGTGGCCCAGTTCGTAGAAGTGGCGCTTGACGGCCTCGAAGGCGCCCTTCGCGGTGATGCCCATCTTCTTGTGGNNGAGGCGAAGGCGTCGCCCAGCCAGAAGCCACGCTGCACCGCGATGCTGTTGGCGATGTCGGAGAAGGTCGCGGTGCCCTTGTCGGCGGCGACCACCAGGTAAGGATCGTCCTGGTCATGGCGCACGGTGCGCTCAGGCGGCACGATCGCGCCCTGGACGCGGTTGTCGGTCACTTCCAGCAGGCTCGAGATGAACATGCGGTAGCAGGCTTCGCCCTCGGCCGCCATGACGTCGCGCGGCGCGTCCTTCGGCATCTGCTTGCAGACGAAACCGCCCTTCGAGCCGGCCGGCACGATGACGGCGTTCTTGACCATCTGCGCCTTCACCAGGCCCAGCACTTCGGTGCGGTAGTCTTCCATGCGGTCCGACCAGCGCAGGCCGCCGCGGGCGACCGGGCCGCCGCGCAGGTGCACGCCTTCGAAGCGGCGCGAGAACACGTAGATCTCGCGGTACGGACGCGGCTCCGGCGCCAGCGCCAGGTTGCTGGTGTCGACCTTGAAGATCATCTTCTCGCCGTCGTTCTGGAAGTAGTTGGTGCGCACGGTGGCCAGGGCCAGGTCGACCAGGGCGGCCATGATTTCCTCGGTGTCGGCGTGGTTCACGCTCGACAGGCCGGCCTTCAGCGCGGCCAGCTTGGCATTGCCGGCGGCGTGCTCGGACTCGCCCAGCGCCGGATCGAAGCGCTGGACGAAGCCGGTGACGAATTCCTTGACCAGGGCCGGCTGGGTGCGCAGGGTTTCGGCCATGTAGCGCACCGAGAACTTCGAGCCCAGTTGGCGCCAGTAGCTGATATAGGCGCGCACCAGTTGCACTTCGCGCATCGACAGGCCGCCTTCGACGGTCAGGCCGTTCATGCGGCCGTCTTCGGCTTCGTCGTTGAACAGGGCAGCGAACAGCTCTTCGGCGACCTGCGCGATGCCCGGCTTGACCAGCTTGTCGCCGCTCTCGTCGTCCACCGCCAGCGCGGTGACGTGGTGGCGCACGCCGTCGGCCGTCGTGATCGCCCAGGTCTGTTCGCGGTCGACCGCGATGCCGGCGTTCTGCAGGGCCGGCAGGATGCGCGACAGCGACGGCACCTTCTCACCCGAGTACAGGCGGATCGAGGCGTCGCGCGCGGCGTTGCCGTCGCCGCTGCCCGGCTCGATGCGCACGGCGACGCGCTGCTGCTGGCCGATGTTCAGCATGGCCTGCAGGTCGCGGAAGGCGACTTCCGGCGCGGTTGCAGTGACGAACGAGACCGGCAGGTTGGCGCCGAGTTTACGCAGGGCGCTGCGCTGGGCGTGCTCTTCGACGCCGTCT
>DOUW01000514.1:0-298 GCA_003520365.1 Massilia sp. | reverse complement strand
CGGCTGCTGGATGTCGGTTTCGAGGTCGAGCGGATTGCGGGCGGCGTGGGCGATCAGGTAGACGCGGGCCAGCGGACCGTCGGCGACCAGGGTCTGCACGCGCACGTCATGCGCGCCCGAGCTGTCCTTCAGGGCTTGCGCCAGCGAGGCGGCCACCGCGGCGCTGTAGCGCTCGCGCGGCAGGTAGACCAGGGCGTTCAGGTGGCGGCCGTAGACGTCGCGGCGGGCGAAGACTTTCGGGCGCGGCTGCTTGTACAGCGACACTACCGAGCTGCACACTTGCGCCAGCCATTCCGGA
>DOUW01000410.1 GCA_003520365.1 Massilia sp. | reverse complement strand
GGCGCTTTGCTGGCCCAGGGTTGGCCGGCCTGGGAAGCGGCCGTCGGCGCGGTGTGGCTGCACGGCGCGGCCGCGGACCGGCTGGTGGAAGATGGCGTCGGCCCGATCGGCATGACGGCCGGGGAATTGCCGGCGGCGATACGCAAGGCGCTGAACGGCCTGGTGTCGGCGCGCTAAGCGCCTGTGGGGTGCCCACGCGGTTTCGCCTGTGCCTACCTGAGCGTTCGATTCAATCGACGGCGTCCGCATTTTCGTGCGAAGCGCCGTACCGGTGCCGGTATGGTACGCCACGGTACGACCGCGTGGGCTCAAGAGCCCACCCTACGAAAAACGGCGATACGACCTGGTTTTGTAGGGTGGGCACTCGTGCCCACGCGGTCTCACCGGGTGCCTACCTGCGCTTTCGATTCAATTCACGGCGTACGCCCATCCCGGCGCAGCGGCGTACCGGTGACGGTGCGGTACGCCGCGGCATGACCGCGTGGACACAGGTGTCCACCCTACGAGAAACGACGATACGGTCGGGTCTTGTAGGGTGGGCACTCGTGCCCACGCGGTCCCACCGGGTGCCTGCCTGCGCTTCCGGTTCAATTCGTGCCGCTCGTGTACCGAGCCAAAACGGCGTACCGGTGACGGTGCGGCACGCCACGACACGACCGCGTGGGCTCAAGAGCCCACCCTACGAAAAGCGGCGTTGCTTTGGTAGGGTGGGCCGGGCCGCGCAGGCTCTCGAGCCCACGCGGTACGGCGGTTGCGGCGCGATTGCTTTTGCGGCGCATGCCCCAATATGCATGCTCATCGGCGCGTGGCGGTAACGTCGCATCCGATTAACCGGTCAGACCGCGTGCCACAAGTGCCTACCCTGCAACGTCATACCCGCGCACGTTTGCCGTGCGCATCCGTTGTTTCGCTCTCAATATAATGGTATGGCGATTGCAGCGTGCCCCGGAACACGTTATAATTTGCAGCCTAATCAAAGTTCTTCCCGAGTGTGTTTATTTGGTGCAAGTGCTTTCATCTGGTTGGGTTGTGAATACAAAAAGATGGGCAGATGCCCATTTTTTTTTTTGGTAAAACGTTTTAAAGCCCTGGAGAAGTGTCGTGCAGCAGTTTGATTTGATCGCCAAGACAGTCAGTGGCCTGGGCTACGAGCTCGTTGATGTCGAACGAGGCGAGCGCGGGGTCCTGCGCGTGTTTATCGATTTCCCGGCTGCCGTCGCTGACGAGAAGGGGCCGATCACGGTCGAGGATTGCGCAACGGTGAGCCACCAGTTGTCGCACGTGTTGACCGTGGAAAACGTCGATTACGAGCGTTTGGAAATTTCGTCGCCCGGGCTGGACCGCCCGGTGCGCACCCTGGCCGATTTTGCGCGCTTCGCCGGCCACGAATGCACGGTGAAGCTGCGCGTCGCCATGCCTGGCAGCGCGAACCGGAAGACCTATACGGGCATCCTGGTCGCGCCGGAAGGCGACAAGATCGGTCTGGAATTTGAAAATAAAGATGGGCCGGCGTTGTTGGAATTTACGCTGGCCGAATTGGACAAGGCACGCCTGGTGCCGCAGGTGGATTTTAGGAGTCGCAAAGCATGAGTCGCGAAATTTTGTTACTGGTTGATGCGCTCGCGCGCGAAAAAAACGTCGATAAGGAAGTGGTCTTCGGGGCGCTCGAGTTCGCCCTGGCCCAGGCCACCAAAAAACGCTATGAAGGCGAGGTCGACATTCGCGTGAGCATCGATCGCGACAACGGCGAGTTCGAAACCTTCCGCCGCTGGCACGTCGTGCCGGACGAGGCGGGCCTGCAGCTGCCGGACCAGGAAATCCTGCACTTCGAAGCCAAGGAACAGATCCCGGACATCGAAGTCGACGAATACATCGAAGAACCGGTGGAGTCGGTCGACTTCGGCCGCCGCTTCGCCCAGGACACCAAGCAGGTCGTGCTGCAGCGCGTGCGCGATGCCGAGCGCGAGCAGATCCTGCAGGACTTCCTCGAGCGCGGCGATTCGCTGGTGACCGGCACCATCAAGCGCATGGAACGCGGCGACGCCATCGTCGAGTCGGGCAAGATCGAAGCGCGCCTGCCGCGCGACCAGATGATCCCGAAGGAAAACCTGCGTATCGGCGACCGCGTCCGCGCCTACATCCTGCGCGTGGACCGCAACATGCGTGGCCCGCAGGTGATCCTGTCGCGCACCGCACCGGAATTCATCATGAAGCTGTTCGAACTGGAAGTTCCGGAAATCGAACAGGGCCTGCTGGAAATCAAATCGGCTGCCCGTGATGCCGGCGTGCGCGCCAAGATTGCCGTCTACACGGCCGACAAGCGCATCGACCCGATCGGTACCTGCGTCGGCATGCGCGGTTCGCGCGTGCAGGCCGTGACCGGCGAGCTCGGCGGCGAGCGCGTGGACATCGTGTTGTGGTCGGACGATCCGGCCCAGTTCGTGATCGGCGCCCTGGCGCCGGCAAACGTGTCGTCGATCATGGTCGACGAAGAGAAGCACGCGATGGACGTCGTGGTCGACGAAGAAAACCTGGCGATCGCGATCGGCCGTTCAGGCCAGAACGTGCGCCTGGCGTCGGAACTGACTGGCTGGAAGATCAACATCATGACGGCCGAGGAATCGGCCAACAAGGTGGCCCAGGAAACGGCGGCGATCCGCTCGCTGTTCATGGAAAAGCTCGATGTTGACCAGGAAGTGGCCGACATCCTCGTGGAAGAAGGCTTCTCGAGCCTTGAAGAAATCGCGTATGTACCAATTTCGGAGATGCTCGAGATCGAATCCTTCGACGAGGAAACCGTCAACGAACTGCGTACCCGCGCCCGTGACGCGCTGGTGACCGAAGCCATTGCCTCCGAAGAAGGTCTGGAAGGCATGGAAGAGGCGCTGGTGAACCTCGAGGGCATGGACCGCACGACCGCGGGCAAGCTTGGCCTGGCAGGCATCAAGACGGTGGAAGCATTCGCGGGTCTCGCTTACGACGAATTCGGCGCCATCCTGGCGCTGCCGTCGGACCGTGCCCGTGAACTGATCAAGAATGAATTTAATGATGTGACCGACGATGAGATGAAGCTGGTCGACGCGAAATACGACGACCGCGCGAAGGCATTGCAGGCGAAAGCCTGGAGCCAGGTCGAAACGGCCAAGGCATAATTGCTGCTGCCGGAACGACAAAAAATCTTTATCATCTCCGCGACACATAGAAAAGAGGACTGAATGGCGAGTAACAACGTAGCCCAATTTGCCACCGAACTGAAGATGCCTGCAGATTTGCTGCTGACGCAGCTGCGTTCTGCCGGCGTCGAGAAAAGTTCGACGTCAGATCCCTTGTCAAAGGATGATAAGGACAAGCTGCTGAACCACCTGCGCCGTACCCACGGCGCGGGCGAATCGACCGAGAAGAAAAAGATCACGGTCACCCGCAAGGAAACCAGCGAGATCAAGCAGGCCGACGCGTCGGGCAAGTCGCGCACGATCCAGGTCGAAGTGCGCAAGAAGCGCACCTTCGTCCAGCGCGACGACCCNNCCCCTTCGCCCAGCGCGACGCCCCGGCGCCAGCCGCTGCGGCCGCGCCGGCCGCTCCGGTGATCGACGAAGCCGAGATCGCACGCCGCGAAGAAGAAGCGCGCCGTCATGCCGAGCTCGTTGCTCGTCAGGAAGCGGACCTGCGTGAAAAGCAGGAACGCCTGGCCAAGCTGGAGTCCGAACGTGCCGAACAGGCCCGTGCCGAGGAAGAGCAGGCCAAGCGCGACGCCGCCGAGCAAGCCAAGCGCGAAGCCGCTGCCGCTGCCGCCGCCAGTTCGGCTGCCAGCGAGCAAGCCAAGCAGGCCGCCGCCGAGGAAGCCAAGCGCAAGGCGGACGAAGCCGCCAAGG
>DOUW01000409.1 GCA_003520365.1 Massilia sp. | reverse complement strand
CCGGCTGCAGCGGCCCCTGCTGCTGCTGCTGCGCCGGCCGTTGCCAGCGCCGACACCGGCAAGACCCTCTACAACAGCGCCTGCGTGGCCTGCCACGGCGCCGGCATCGCCGGTGCGCCGAAACTGGCCGATAAGGCAGCCTGGGCGCCGCGCATCCAGCAGGGCAACGCCGTGCTGTACGAGCATGCGATCAAGGGCTTCCAGGGCAAGGCCGGCGTGATGCCGCCAAAAGGCGGCGCCAGCGCGCCGGATGCCGACGTCAAGGCTGCGGTCGACTTCATGGTCGCCGCCGCGCGCTGAGCGGCATTATAAAAGTGACATCCGGTTACAGGTAAGGCGCCCATCCTTGGCGCCAAACGGCCTGAGCCGGATCAAGCAGCTGGCTTGCGAACCGCCCTTTGGGCGGTTTTTTTATTGTGGATCTTTCGAAAAACGCAATATAAATACAAGCAAAAAACGCTTTCCTACTGAATAATATTCATGAAGAAAGCGATAATGTTGTGTTGTATTTGGGCGAAATTCTGAACAGACAGCTTGATTTTGCTGTTCCTGAGTTTTGCTTTGGCGTAACCTTCAGGAATTCCGTGAGGCAATAATTTGTTCCTCACAGTAACTCTCCTGAAGACCTGCCATGACTCTCCCACTCCATACTCATGCAATGCGAATTGCCGCAATCGCGGTGTTCGGTAGCACCCTGGCAGCCTGCGGCGGCGGCGGCGGCTCGGGCAGCAACACCAACCTGGCCAGCTCCAGCTCCAGCGACGCGACTCCAGCCCCGACCCCGGCGACCCAGACGCCGCCGCCTGTCGGCGCGTCCCCGAGCGGCACCCCGGTCGTTTCCGTTACCCCCGAGACCACCGCGCCCAGCGTTCCTAGTGTTCCCAGCGGCACGACGACTGCGCCGATCTCGGGCACGACGTCCGATCCGATGCCCCTGCCGATCGCCTCGGTGGGCGAGTATGCCGAGTACGGCGTCGTCACCGACGTGCGCATCCAGAACACCGGCAGCGCGTCCCAGGTGAATGCACCGTTCACCTTCGGTCAGGTCTTCGCCATCGGCGACCTGCCGCAGGGCTATTCGCTGGTCGGCCGCCTCGACGACGGCACCAAGGTGCCGCTGCAGCTCGACGTCAAGGCCTACCACGCCGACGGCTCGGTACGCCACGCCGTCGTCTCGGCCATCCTGCCGGGCCTTGCCGCGTCCCAGGTGCGCACCCTGGCGCTGATGAAGACCAATGCGCCGATCACCCCGGGCACGCTGTCGCCGAAGGTGCTGCTGTCAAACGGCTTCAGCTCCTCGGTGCATGCCGTCATCAACGGCGTCGAGTATAAAGCGTCGGCCGACGACATGATCAAGAGCGGCTGGAAATACAACACCTGGCTGTCGGGCGCCGTCGCCAACGAATGGCAGGTCTCGGCACCGCTGCGCAGCGTCGACGGCACCGAACACCCGCACCTGACGGCGCGCTTCGCGATCCGTTGGTACGACAGCATCAAGAAGGCCCGCGTCGACGTCACCGTGGAAAACAACTGGGCCTACGAGCTCAATCCGAGCAACATCACCTACGACGCCAAGGTCGTGGTGCGCGGCCAGGAAGTCTACGTGAAGCCGGCCATGACCCACCTGCACCACAGCCGCTGGCGCAAGCTGTTCTGGTGGGGCGACGAGCCGCAAGTGCACGTGCGCCACAACAGCGCCTACCTGATCGCCAGCCGCGCGGTGCCGAACTACGACCAGAGCGTGGTCACCCCGGAATCGGCCTTCAAGACCCTGATGTCGAAGTGGACCGGCAGCGCGATCGAGCCAATGGGCGTCGGCCTGGCCAATCCCTACATGCCGAGCACCGGCGGCCGTAACGACCTCGGCATCATGCCGGGCTGGGCGGCAACCTACCTGCTGTCGATGGATCCGCGCGCCAAGATGGTCACGCTGGGCACGGCCGACCTGGCCGGCAGCTGGTCGGCGCACTACCGCGACAAGAACACCGACCGTCCGATCAGCCTGATCGACTACCCGTACATGACCATGCTCGGCACCCGGGGCGACACCAAGAACCCAGCGACCGGCCAGTACGAGGCCTTCCCGAGCTGCCCGAGCAGCCTGTGCACCACGTCGAACAAGCACGACGCATCGCACCAGCCGGGTTTCGCCTACCTGCCCTACCTGGTGACCGGCGACTACTACTACCTGGAAGAGCTGCAGTTCTGGGCGATGTATAACGTGTTCCAGTCGAACCCGGGCTACCGCAAGAACATCCAGGGCCTGCTGTCGAACGACCAGGTGCGCGGCCAGGCATGGAGCCTGCGTACCCTGGCCGAAGCGGCCTACATCACGCCGGACGACGATCGCCTGAAGTCGCACTTCGCCCGTGTCCTGAAGAGCAACCTGGACTGGTACAACACGACCTACAGCAACAACGCGGCCGCCAACGTGTTCGGCGTGATCGACACCAAAGGCGCGGTGATCTACAACAGCAAGCGCGGCATCGCGCCGTGGCAGGACGACTTCTTCACCTCGGCCGTCGGCCATGCCGCGGAACTGGGCTTCGAGGATGCCAAGACCCTGCTGAGCTGGAAGGCCAAGGCGCCGGTGCTGCGCATGACCGACCCGGCGATGTGCTGGATCGACGCCTCGCTGTACTCGATGAACATCCGCGATTCGGAAACCGGCCCGCTGTACACCACCATGGCCCAGGTCGTGGCGGGCAGCCAGTCGGATGGCTTCCGCATCCTGGCCTGCGGCAGCGCCGAGATGGCCTCCTTCCTCGGCCTGAAGGTGGGCGAGATGACCGGCTACTCCTCGAGCGTGACCGGCTACCCGTCGAACATGCAACCGGCCCTGGCCTACGCCGTCGATGCCCGCCTGCCGAATGCCGCCGCCGGCTGGACCAAGTTCATGGCCCGCAGCGTCAAGCCGAACTACGGCAACAGCCCGCAGTTCGCGATCGTGCCGCGCTAAGCATCCGCCGCAGCACAGCCCCAGCCGCCGCAGGCGCCTGGGGCTTTTTCTTTTTCTATTCCTTACTTGGCCTTGGCCAGCGCGCCGGCCGCAAGCGGTCCCATGGCAGCGGATGCGCGCGGCGGCGCGGCGCCGATCACGCTGCCGAAGACGCCGGGCGCGAACCGCATCGCGGTCCGGTACACCAGCACCAGCAGCGCCGTGGTCAGCACCGGCGCGAGCAGCCAATAGGCCGGATACGGCACCGCCTTCGCCAGCGGCCGGTACAGCATCCATGTCGCCAGCAGCACCGGCGCGTGGGAGACGAACACGAAGAAGCTGTACTTGCTCATGCGCGCCAGCCAGGCGCCGAACGCGGTCCGGGTAAGGAGCGCGCAC
>DOUW01000400.1 GCA_003520365.1 Massilia sp. | reverse complement strand
ACGCCGAGCACGAAGCGCGGCACGCCGGCCAGCGGCGCGTGGCCGTGCAGGCGCTCGAGCTGGGCCGCGTCGACCACCCGCAGGTAATGGCGCGCGCGCGCAGGCAGGCCGAAAGTGTTGAAGCGCTGGAGCGAAACATCGTGTTCGATGGGCAGGTCGAAGTGCATGAAGGACAGGTCCGCGATACTGGAAACGGGTCGATTATAGAGGCTCGACGGTGCACTTCGGCAAAAAGCACGGTCGTCCGGCAAGCTTGTCCGTTAAAATACTGCCACTCATGAATTCAGCATCTATTTAGTAAGGAATAACACCATGCCATCGTTTGACGTGGTCTGCGAAGCAGACATGGTCGAAGTGAAGAATGCCGTCGAGCAATCGAACAAGGAAATCACCACCCGTTTCGACTTCAAGGGCAGCTCCGCCAAGGTCGAGCAAAAGGAACGCGAACTGACCCTGTTCGCCGACTCCGACTTCCAGCTCGGCCAGGTGCGTGACGTGCTCGTGGGCAAGATGACCAAGCGTAAGGTCGATGTCCGCTTCCTCGACGAAGGCAAGGTCGAGAAGATCGGCGGCGACAAGGTCAAGCAGGTCATCAAGGTGCGCAACGGCATCGAGACCGAGGACGCGAAGAAGATCACCAAGGCCATCAAGGAAAGCAAGATGAAGGTGCAGGCCAGCATCCAGGGCGAGTCGGTGCGCGTCACCGGCGCCAAGCGCGACGACCTGCAGGCCGCCATGGCGCTGCTGCGCAAGGACGTCCAGGACCTGCCCCTGGCATTCAACAACTTCCGCGACTGAGCCTGCCTCAGCGCGACCGCGCCGCGACCCGCCCGTACGCCGCCCCGCCATGGGCTTGGAGTAGAATGGAGGTCGCTTACACCCGTTTCGATGCCGGCCCCGCCGCGTTGGACGGGAGCAAACGGTAGTTTAAGGATAGCAATGAAACGTGTTGATGATTTCCGCCTGCGTCTGGGCAACGAGGAATATGTTCCCATCATGATCGGCGGGATGGGCGTGGACATTTCGACCTCCGAGCTCGCGCTGGAAGCGGCGCGCCTGGGCGGTATCGGCCATATCTCGGACGCGATGGTGCCTGACGTGTCGGACCGCAAGTTCGACACCACCTTCGTCAAGGACAAGATCAAGCTCTACAAGTTCAACATCAACAACATGGACAAGTCCGTGGTGCAGTTCGACCTCGAGCGCCTGGCCGAGGCGACCCGCCTGCACGTGGGCGCCACCATGGCGGCGAAGCAGGGCGATGGCCTGATCTTCGTGAACTGCATGGAAAAGCTGACCATGAACGCGCCGAAGGAAACCCTGCGCACCCGCCTGTCGGCGGCGCTGGACGCGGGCATCGACGGCATCACCATGTCGGCCGGCCTGCACCTGGGCTCGTTCGAACTGATCAAGGACCACCCGCGCTTCCGCGAAGCCAAGCTGGGCATCATCGTGTCCTCGGTGCGCGCGCTGCAACTGTTCCTGCGTAAGGTCTCGAAGCTGAACCGCCTGCCCGACTTCGTCATCGTCGAGGGTCCGCTGGCCGGCGGCCACCTGGGCTTCGGCTTCGACTGGAAGGAATACGACCTGCACACGATCATCGACGAGATCCTGGCCTACATGCGCGCGGAAAACATCGACATCCCGCTGATCGCGGCCGGCGGCGTGTTCACCGGCTCGGACGCCGTGCGCTTCCTGGAAAAAGGCGTGGGCGGCGTGCAGGTGGCGACCCGCTTCACCGTCACCCACGAGTGCGGCATGCCCGACAGCGTCAAGCAGGAATACTTCCGCGCCAGCGAGGAAGACATCATCGTCAATGGCATCTCGCCGACCGGCTACCCGATGCGCATGCTGAAAAGCACGCCGGCGATCGGCTCGGGCATCCGTCCGGGCTGCGAGTCCTACGGCTACCTGCTCGACGCCACCGGCAACTGCGCCTACATCAACTCGTACAACCGCGAGGTGCAGGCCAACCCGGACCTGAAGACCGTGTCGGTGATGGACAAGACCTGCCTGTGCACGCACATGCGCAACTACAACTGCTGGACTTGCGGCCACTTTACCTACCGCCTGAAGGACACCACGCACAAGCTGGCCGACGGCAGCTACCAGATCCTGTCGGCCGAGCACGTGTTCAAGGACTACCAGTTCAGCGTGAACGACGAAGTCGCCCTGCCGCCGAAGCAGGAAATCGCGGCGGCCTGAGCGGTTGCGCGGCGGGTTGGCGGCGCACGCCACCCGAGGTAAACGAAAAAAGCCACGGCCCCGGCCGTGGCTTTTTGCTTTCGTGCTCCTGTGACAAGCGCCGGGAACAGGTGTAGCCTAGTCTGGTCCAAAGGAGGCGGGATGTCCCCGCCGAAAGACGCTCAGCATGTACACGTCCATTGTGACCGAGAACGCGGCCTTCCTGGTCGACGACACCGGCCGGATCGCGAGCTGGAACGCAGGCTGCGAACACCTGTTGCAACTGCCCGCCGACGCCGCCATCGGCAAGCCGATGATCGATCTGCTGGAGGCGGGACAGGCGATCGAGGCGCCCGCTCCGTCCTCCTCGTCCGACGCCGCCCTCGCCGCCCACCGCGCGCACTGGCGCGGGCTGGCCGCCAATCACGGCCAGACCAACACGG
>DOUW01000402.1 GCA_003520365.1 Massilia sp. | reverse complement strand
GACCGCGAACGCAGCGCCCGCGCCGGCTTCGACCGCCATCTCACCAAGCCGGCCGCTCTGGAGGCCATCGGCGCCGCGCTTGCCCTCGGGCCCGCTGCCTGCGGCAGCGCCGCTACCACGCCAGCGTAAGCAGCAGGCTGGCCATGCGCGGCCAGCACAGCTGGCTCAGCTCGTCGCGCGCGGCCCAGCGAAAGCCGTCCATCTCCGGCGTCGGCTTGCCGGTCGCCTGGTGCGGAAAATAGCTGGTGCACACCAGCTGGCCCAGGTCGCCCAGTTCGCCCCCGGCCTCGACCCGGAACAGGTGCAGGCGCTTGTCGCGCCGGTAGGGAAGCTGCCCGAGGTCGGCGAAACGCGCCGGGGCGAAGGCCAGGCCGGCCTCCTCGCGCAGCTCGCGCATGGCGGCCTCCAATGGCGTTTCCCCGGGATCCTGCATGCCCTTCGGGATGTCCCAGGCCGCGGTGCCGGTGACGTGGCCCAGCAGCAGGCGCCCGGCGCCGTCCAGCACCAGGGTGCCGCAGGAAACGCTGAACTTGCTCATCGGGTCGGCACCTGGAGAATGTTGGGGTTGCAAAGATCGCAATGTATTCCTGACGGTTCTGGATGTCAATTGTGCGCGCCCGGTCCGGCAGGGGCAGCACACTAGGGCTTTGCCTTCGGGTTCGCACGACCCCAGCGCTTCGGAGCCTCAATGGATTTCACCCTGGATTTCACCTTCCTCGGCAACGACCTGGAAAGCTGGGCGATCGCCGCCGCCCTCACCCTCGGCACCACCCTGGGACTGCACTGGCTGCGCCGCTTCGTGCTGCACAAACTGCAGACGCTCTCGCGCCGCACCGACACGGTCGCCGACGACCTCGTCGCCAAGATGCTGCGCAAGACCTATATCGCCGGCATGCTGGCGGTATCAAGCTACCTGGGTTCGCTCGTGCTCGATCTCACCGACAGGCAGCGCCTGGTCGTGTCGCGGGTGGCGATCGCGGCCCTCATCCTGCAGCTCGCGATCTGGGGCGACACCCTGCTGCGCGCCTGGCGCGACCGCTACCTCGCCAACGGCGACAACCCGCGCAAGTCCTCGCGCACCATCGTCTGCTTCCTGCTGCGCCTGGCGCTGTGGGTGATCGCCTTCCTGATGGTGCTGGACAACTTCGGCTTCAACATCACGACGCTGGTGGCCAGCCTGGGCATCGGCGGCATCGCGGTGGCCCTGGCGGTGCAGAACATCCTCGGCGACCTGTTCGCCTCGCTCTCGATCATGCTCGACAAGCCCTTCGAGATCGGCGACTTCATCATCGTCGGCGACGTCCTCGGCTCGGTCGAGCACATCGGCCTGAAGACCACGCGCCTGCGCGGCCTGGGCGGCGAACAGGTGATCTTCTCGAACGGCGACCTGCTCAAGAGCCGCATCCACAACCACAAGCGCATGGCGACCCGCCGCGTGGCCTTCGTGCTGCGGGTGGCCTACGGCAGCAGCGAGCAGCAGCTGGCGCGCATCCCGGTGCTGATCCGCGACGCGGTCGACGCCGAACCGGACGCCGCCTTCGAACGCGCCCACTTCTTCAACTACGGCGAATGGTCGCTCAATTTCGAAGTGGTCTACCACTTCCAGAGCCCCGACTACATCAAGCACATGGATACCCAGCAGGCCGTCCTGCTCGGGATCTACCGCCGCTTCGAACGCGAAGGCATCCGTTTCGCCCACCCGCTGTCGATCGTGCGCCTGGCCGACCTGGACGGCGCCGCGCTGCCGGACGGTGCCGCGATGGCGCCGCCGCCGGCGTCGTTCCGGCACTGATCCGGTATGTTCGCGTAGGGTGGTCACGTCCAGCCAGGACAGCAAAAAGCCCGCCGGGCCATGGGCCGGGCGGGCTTTTATGTGTATTTAGTTTCGCAGCAGCAGTCGCTTACGCGGCCTGCACCGGCAGCGGCTCCTTGCGTGCCGCGATGACGGCGTCGGCGGAGGCCGGCACTGGCTTGGCCTTGTTGCCCGGCACCGTGGTGCTGATCAGCTCGTGCATGCGGGCCGCGGTCTTGTCCCAGGACGTGTTGGCGACGATCTCGCGCATGCGCTGGGCCAGCGCGGCCTTCTCGTCGGCGTCCAGGGCGAGCATGCGCTCGCAGGCGGCGATGTACTCTTCCGGGGTCTCGGCGATGGCCACCACGCCGCCGTACGGGACCTTGACGTCGGTGATCGGGGTGCTCACGCTCGGCAGCTCGGCAGCCATGTACTCCAGCACCTTGGTCGGGCTGATGAACTTGGTCGACTCGTTCATGGCGAACGGCAGCAGGCAGACGTCCCAGCCGGCCAGGAACTGCGGCAGTTCCTGGTAGGTGCGCTGGCCCATGTAGTGGACGTTGGCGGCGCGCGGCAGCTCGGCCGGGTCGATCTTCACCACCGGGCCGACCAGCACGATCTGCCACTCGGGGTGGGCTTCGGCCATGCGGCGCACCAGTTCGGTATCGAAGCGTTCGTCGATGACGCCGTAGAAGCCCNNGATCACGCCGTAGAAGCCCAGGCGAGGATGCGGGATATTGGCCTGCTCGGGATGCGAGATCTCGGCATTCTGCGCCTGGCGGAAGTGGGCGGCGTCGACGCTGCTCGAGAAGCAATGGGCGTTGGCGTGGCGGTTCTTCTTGGCTTCGTACAGGCTCGGGCCGCCGGTGAAGACCAGGTCGGCGATGTTCAGCAGGGCCGATTCGCGCTGCAGCAGCTGCTTCGGCGGATTCTTGAAGGCGGCCAGTTCGTCCATGCAATCGTAGACCACGAGCGAAGGATTGAAGCCCTGCAGCAGCGGCAGCGCCATCGGGGTGTAGAACCACACCACGGGACGCTCGTCTTCCGGCACCAGGTCGGCCAGCAGGCCTTGCAGGACCGGGATCTGGTCGTCGTGGAAACCGTAGTGCGGGACATTGGTATGCGGCTGGCACACCGTGATGTTCGGCGCGACGGCCGTCTTCTTCAGGTGTGCCTGCCCTTCGGTATGCACCGGCTCCTCGACGATGAGGATGTCGTAGTGTTCCGCCAGACGCGTCATCAGGTGCTGGGGACGCTGAAATACGAAGTCCCAGCGCAGGTGGCAAAACACGATCAGGGTCGGCATGTTGATTTCCTTTCGCCTCACAGGCGTTTCTAGTTGATCTTGGGTCGGCGGACCAGGGCTGGCGCTGTGCGCTGCGGCCCTTCATCGACGCCGGACCATGCAATCCTAACATGCAAATTTGGCATTATTTTCATTTATGCACTGCAACATTCTCGAAGGGAAACAGTTTTATTCCGCCGACAAGTCCGCTCTCATAGGAGAGGCTGGTGTTGCGTTGCCTCATCTGTAGGTAAAGTCCTACCTATATACAAGAAAAACAACTACGAAAACTCATCGATATCGGAGCCGTGCGCAAGCGTGCAAGTGTCTGGACATTGCTGGCCGCGCGCGTTCCGAAGGTCCCGGCCGCGATGACGCATGTCGCGCAGGATGTAGGCCCGGCGCCAAGGAAAGATGGGCGAAAACGGCGCGTCGACAGCGGCGTGCCGAGCCGTCTTTGCTGCGGCGCAGCAGGCGCGGGTGGAGGCGGGAGAAGATGAAGAAGGCGGAGAAGGCGGACAAGGCGCGGGCCGGAGCGGCGGCGATACGCGCGCTACGACCCACGCCATCAGGACTAACGAGCGGATCAGGCGGCCGGGTAAGGCTGGGCCCCTTCGGGATGGCCATCGTCGCTGAAGCCGTCGGCGGTCGAGATGTCGTCGATGCCGAGGGTCGCCAGCGCGTCGCACAGTTCGTCGACCTCCGCCCCGAGGTCGGCCGCGAGGTCGACCGGACGACTGACGCCACCCCAGGGCGGGCCGCCGTCGATGGCGTACAGGTTCACGCGCAGCACGATATGCTCGACGCCGTCGAGCGGCGCCACCACGGCACGTACGGCATCGGGCTCGAGTTCCTTGCCCGCCAGCAGGCCCTTGATCTCGGACAGCAGACCGAGGATGGCGAGTTCGGCCACGCCCTGCTCCTTGGCTCCGTAGAACAGGTCCTGGTAGAGGAAATTCACCGACAGCCGGTCCGGGTCGGCCGCCAGGCAGCGCCGCACCAGGGGCGCGACGCGTTCGGTCCAGGCACGGTAGCGCCGCATGCGGTCGGCGAAATAGACGTCGGCGCCGACCTCGTCGCGCGGCACCTGGTAGAAGGGATCGTCCGCGCGCTTGCTCGAGAAGCCGAGCAGGAAGCGCAGTTCCATCGCCGTCTCGTCGGGCGCGACGCGTTCGCCGGTCCAGCCGCGGATGCTCGCCTCGAGCTGGGGCGCCGGCACCGGCTTCTTGCTCGCCAGGCTGGCGGCGGCCTCGCGCAGCAGCTCCTGCAGCGTGCTGAAGGAAATGTGGTCGATCTCGGCCAGGTCGTAGGCATGGCGCACCAGCGCGACCTTCGCGCCCGTGCTCTCGAGGTCGGCGGCGACGAAGCTGGCCGCCAGTTCCTCGTAGGCCGCGTCGTCGGCAAAGGTTTCCCCGGCCACCAGGCCGCCGGTGCTGCGCACGAAGAGCGGAATCAGGAAGGCGTCGATCTCGCGTTCCGGCTCGCCTTCGCGGCGGATATGCAGGGTCGCGGCCTGCTCGCCGATGTGGGCCTTGAGCAGGCGGCACGCCTGGGGATCGGTGAAGCGCGCGATCTCGATCGCGCCGTACAGCACCTCGTCGCGCTTGCGGCGCAGCGCCTTGCGCAGCGCGACCACCAGCTCCTCCTCGCGCGCGGCGGCGCGCTCCGGGTCGCCCTCTTCGCCC
>DOUW01000401.1 GCA_003520365.1 Massilia sp. | reverse complement strand
CCGCGCGCAGCCTGCCGGTTTCGGGCGAAAGGCCGATCGCGTGGCCGCCGACGCTGTGCCCGACCGCCAGCAGCGGCAGATCGGGAAAGCGCGCCGCCGCCCAGCGCGTCACCGCGCCGACGTCTTCCAGCATCCACTGCGACATCGTCACCTCGAAGCCGCGGAGCTCGCGCGGGCGCGACTGGCCGGTGCCGCGGTAGTCGTAGGTGAGCACGTGCAGGCCGAGGCCGCACAGGTAGCGGGCGAATGCCTCGTAGAAGCCTTGGGTCACCGCGGTGGCGGGATGGATCAGGACCAGGCCCTGCGCCTGCGGCGCGCGGAACAGCCGCGCGCCGAGCTCGAAGCCGTTGGCGGTGGCAATGCGGATCGGTTCGGCGCTCATCGCGGACTCCATTATCGTTAACATGTTAACGACATTAGCAGCCCGGCGCCGGGCGGGCAAGCAAACGGCATGACGATTGGAGGAAGTACTCGAAAAAAGAACCGCCGCGGGGCCTGTTGGCCGTGCGGCGGTTTCAGTGCGTTTTTTGGTGCGCTTACAAGAAGCGATCCAGAATCTTGCGGCTGCCCTTGTCGATCTTGAACATGTCGCGCACCAGGAAATTGATGCCGTGGCTGTCCGCGATCAGCAGCGAAGCCTCGCCCACGCGGCGGATGTCCTCGTCGACCTTCAGCACGAACGCGGTGTCGCCGCGGTCGGTCGCCACAAGCCAGGTGCAGGGCGTGGCGAAGCTCGACACGCTCTTGATGGTGAGGATCTCGGGGATGAATTCGCGTCCTTCGAGTTCCTCGGTGACGAGCGTGCGGATCTCCTCGGGCACGGCCGCCAGGTCGTCGATCCAGGCGACTTCCTTGCCGCCGTCGCGCAGCAGCGAAATGCCGCGCGTTGGCGCCTGGATCGGGAAGGCGCGCACCGGCGTGATGCCGATCACTTCCTCTCCTTCCGTGCTGGTGAAGACCAGTTTGCCGAAGCTGTCGCGGCGCAATTGAAACGGGGTAGTCATTCTTAATCGTCCTTGTTGCCGTCGTCCATGTCCTGGTCCACGTTGCGCGCCTGCGCTTCGTAGAGGCGGTGGTAGGCGCCCTCGCGCGCCATCAGTTCGTCGTGGCTGCCCTCTTCCACCACCACGCCGCGGTCCAGCACGACCAGGCGATCCGCGCGGTGCAGGGTCGACAGGCGGTGCGCGATGGCGATCGTGGTGCGGCCCTGCACCAGGTTGTCGAGCGCCTTCTGGATTTCCTTCTCGGTTTCCGAGTCCACCGACGAGGTCGCTTCGTCCAGGATCAGGATCGGCGGATCGATCAGCAGGGCGCGCGCGATCGAGATGCGCTGGCGCTCGCCGCCCGACAGGCCCTGGCCGCGCTCGCCCACCATCGAATCGTAGCCCTGCGGCAGGCGCAGGATGAATTCGTGGGCGTGGGCGGCGCGTGCGGCGGCAATGATCTCCTCGCGCGTCGCATGTGGTTTACCGTAGGCGATGTTCTCGGCGATCGTGCCGAAGAACAGGAAAGGCTCCTGCAGCACCAGGCCGATGTTGCGCCGGTAATCGGCCACCGCAAACGATCGGATATCCTTGCCGTCGAGCAGGATCGCGCCTTCGGCCACGTCGTAGAAGCGGCAGATCAGGTTTACCAGGGTGCTCTTGCCCGAGCCGGAATGCCCCACCAGGCCGACCATCTCGCCGGCCTTGATGTTGAGCGAGATGCCGCGGTTCACCGCGCGGTTGCCGTAGCGGAAACCGACTTCGCGCAGCTCGATGTTGCCCTGCACCTTGTCGACCTTGATCGGGTCGACCGGGTCCGGCACGCTCGAGACATGGTCCAGGATGTCAAAGATGCGCTTGGCGGCCGAGGCCGACTTCTGCGTCACCGAGACGATGCGGCTCATGGAATCGAGCTTCACGTAGAAGCGGCCGCTGTAGGCGATGAAGGCTGTCAGGGTACCGACGGTGATGTCGCCGCGCGAGACCTGCCAGATGCCGAAGCACCAGATCACCAGCAGGCCGAGTTCGGTAAGAAAGGAAACCGTCGGCGAGAACAGCGACCAGACCTTGTTCAACTTATCGTTGACCGCCAGGTTGTGCTTGTTCGCCTCGCGGAAGCGCGCGGCTTCGCGCTTTTCCTGAGCAAAGGCCTTCACCACGCGGATGCCGGGGATGGTATCGGCCAGCACATTGGTCACTTCGCCCCAGACGCGGTCGATCTTCTCGAAGCCGGTGCGCAGCCTGTCGCGCACGACGTGGATCATCCAGGCGATGAAAGGCAGCGGCACCAGCGTGACCAGGGCCAGCCAGGGGTTCATGGAGAACAGGATCACGCCCGTCATGATGATCAGGAGGACGTCCGACAGGAAGTCGAGCAGGTGCAGCGACAGGAACACGCTGATCCGGTCCGAGCCGCTGCCGATGCGCGCCATCAGGTCGCCGGTACGCTTGCCGCCGAAGTATTCCAGCGACAGGCGCAGCAGGTGTTCATAGGTGGTCGAGCGCAGGTCGGCGCTGATGCGCTCGGAAGCCAGCGCCAGCACGTAGGTCTTGCCCCAGCCCAGCGCCCAGGCCAGCAGCGCCGCCCCGAACAGGCCGCCCATATATAGAAAGACGAGCGAGGTGTCGATGGTCTGGCCGTTCTGGTACGGGATCAGGACATTGTCCATCAGCGGCTTGGTCAGGTAGGGCGGGATCATGTGGGCGCCGGTCGAGCCGAGCATCAGCAGGAAGCCCAGGATCAGCTGGCCCTTGTAGGGCCTGGCGAAACGCCACAGCCGGAACAGGGTCCAGGTCGAGGGCGGCGTGTGCAGCACCTTGGTGCAGATCGGACAATCTTCCTGGTCCGGCTCGAGCGGCGCCTTGCAGCTCGGGCAGGTGTGCTGCTCGGGCGGCTGCACCGCGACGCCGGTGGCGACGCTTTTCACCTGCTCGTTGAAGCCGTCCACCACCCGGATCGCGTGCAGGTTCTGGCCCAGCGTGAAACGCCAGGACGCCAGCAGGCCCTGCTGGTCGACCAGTTCGATGTGGCCGACGCCGGCGTGGTCGTGGTGGCGCAGTTCCAGGCCCGGCTGGTAGGGCCAGGCGCGCCAGGCCGTGTCGCCCGGCGCGCGCGCCAGCAGACGGCTTGTCGTGACGACAATAATTCCTTTGACGAAACGTAATTTCGCGTCGAGGTCAACCTCCACGCTGTTTAAAACGTTTTCCCCTGGTGCAAGCTGTTTCCGCACCTCATCCTGCCACGCATCGGGCAGGAAACTGGCGGCGAGCGCCAGCGCGGTCGGAGAAGCAAGTTGTTGAGTTGTCATTATGTGATGCCGCCCTTGACGGGCTAGTCCTGAATAGAGGGGTAACGCGGTGACCGGCTCGGCGGTTTACTTGAAAGGTGGAATTATTTTGCCGGGGTTGACACCTTGGCACGTCGCTGCGAGTGCCGGAAAACCGGCGACGAAAGCGAATTGGCAGAATCCGGCGCGCCGCTGTAAGCTTCGCGCCGGCAAAAGTATACAGCATGCGTACCGCAGCGACCCGCATCGACCCGTTTGGGTGCGGTAACGCACAGGCAGAAAAACATAGGCAACGCCATCATGGTACACGAGCGGACCGTGGCGGCAAGACATCGATACATGACAAAGAAGAATGACATCAAGTTTCTCCGTGTGACTCACCTGCGCGGCCCGAACATCTGGACCTACCGTCCGGTGATCGAGGCCTGGCTCGACATCGGCGAGCTGGAAGACTTCCCCTCGAATAAACTGCCTGGCTTTACCGAACGTCTCACGGGCTGGCTGCCGGGCCTGGTCGAACACCGCTGCGGCGTCGGCGAGCGCGGCGGCTTCATCGAACGCCTGCACGGCGGCACCTGGGCCGGCCACATCCTCGAACACATCGTGCTCGAGCTGCAGAACATGGCCGGCATGAAGACCGGCTTCGGCAAGACCCGCTCGACCGGCGAACACGGCGTCTACAAGATGGCCTTCCGCACCCGCGACGCCGTTGTCGGCCGCGCCGCGCTGGAGGCCGGCCACCGCCTGATGATGGCCGCCATCAATGACGAAGCCTTCGACCTGCCCGCCACCGTGAAGCAGCTGACCGAGCTGGTCGACCGCTACTGCCTGGGCCCCTCGACCGCCAACATCGTCGACGCCGCCACCGATCGTCGCATTCCCTCGATCCGCCTGACCGAAGGCAACCTGGTGCAGCTCGGCCACGGCGCCGCCCAGCGCCGCATCTGGACCGCCGAGACCGATCGCACCAGCGCCATCGGCGAAGGCATCGCCAGCGACAAGGACCTGACCAAGAGCCTGCTCGCCTCGTGCGGTGTGCCGGTGCCGGAAGGCGCCCTGGTACGCAGCGCGGACGCGGCCTGGGAAGAAGCCCAGGACATCGGCCTGCCGGTGGTGGTGAAACCCGTCGACGGCAACCATGGCCGCGGCGTGACCCTGAACCTGATGCTGGAAGCCGACGTGCGCGCCGCCTATGCGATCGCATCGAAGGAAGGCGACAGCAGCGCGGTGCTGGTCGAGCGCTTCATTCCGGGCAACGAGCACCGCCTGCTGGTGGTCGGCAGGAAGGTCGTGGCCGCCGCGCGCGGCGAAGCGCTGTGGGTAACGGGCGACGGCAAGTCCAGCGTGAGCGCGCTGTGCGACAGCCAGATCAACATCGACCCGCGCCGCGGCGACAGCGAAGAATTCCCGCTCGGCCGCGTCGATCCGAAGGACCCGGTGATCCTGCTCGACCTGCAGCGCCAGAACCTGACGCCCGACGCGATTCCGCAGGACGGCCAGCGCGTACTGATCCAGCCGAACGGCAACGTCGCCGACGACGTCACCGATATCGTGCATCCGGACGTGGCCCATGCCGCCGCCCTGGCAGCGCGCGTGGTGGGACTCGACATCGCCGGCATCGACCTGGTCTGCGAGGACATCACGCGTCCGCTGCAGGAGCAGCGCGGCGCCATCATCGAAGTCAATTCCAGCCCGGGCCTGCTGGCCCACATCAAGCCGGCCAGCGGCGAGCCGCGCAACGTCGGCAAGGCCATCGTCGAGCACCTGTTCGCGGACGGCGAGACCGGCCGCATCCCGCTGGTGGGCGTCACCGGCACGCTCGGCACCAGCCTGATCGCGCGCCTGCTCGGCTGCCTGCTCAATGCCGCCGGCAAGCATGCGGGCGTGGCCAACGGCGAGGGCCTCTACCTCGACGGCCGCGAAGTACAGAAAGGCGACTGCACCGGCTTCGCCGCGGGCGAGCGCCTGCTCATCAACCGCAACATGGAAGCGGCCGTGTTCGAATCGAACGCGCGCAGCATCCTGCTTGAAGGCCTGCCCTACGACCGCTGCACGGTGGGCGTGGTGACCGACATGGGCAAGCTCGACGACGTGGCGGAGTTCCACATCCGCGACCAGGAGGCGCTGGCCAACGTCGTGCGCAGCCAGGTCGACGTGATCCTCTCCGAAGGCGCGGCGGTGCTGAACGCGGCCGATCCGGAAGTGGTCAAGCTGGCCGAACTGTCCGACGGGCGCGTGATCTTCTACGCGATGGACGAGCAGAACGACGCCATGCAGGCCCACCGCGCCGCCGGCGAGCGCGTCGTCTTCGCCCGCGACAACCACATCATGCTGGCCGAAGGCGCGCGTGAAACCGCCCTGCTCGACCTCGGCAAGATCAAGCCGGCCACCGTCAAGCACCCGGCCAGCATCCTCGCGGCGGTCGCCGCGGCCTGGGCGCTCGACCTGCCGCACGACCTGATCTGCGGCGGCCTGCGCGCTTTCGATGCCACGCCGAAGAAAACGATTTATTGAACACACGGCCCGGTGCGCCGGAGCCGAAGAACATGACGCCGCCGCCCGCCTCCGGGCACGGGCCGGCTGTCCCTAAAAGGATTGAAGGTTTATGGAAGTATCACGCGTACGGGCCCTGCGTGGCCCCAACCTCTGGAGCCACCACACCTCGGTCGAGGCCATCGTCGCCTGCACGCCCGAGGAAGAATCGATCGGCAGCCTGCCAGGCTTCGAGACGCGCCTGCGCGCCCGCTTCCCCCAGCTCGGCCAGCTGCAGCCTTTCGGCCACGACGACACCATCCCGCTGGCGCACGTACTCGAGATCGCCGCGCTCGAGCTGCAGGCCCAGGCCGGCTGCCCGGTGACCTTCTCGCGCACCACCGCCACCGTCGAAACCGGCATCTACCAGGTGGTGGTCGAGTACTCCGAGGAAGACGTCGGCCGCCTGGCACTGGAACTGGCCCGGCAACTGATCGAGGCCGCGCGCAGCGACGCGCCCTTCGACCTGCAGGCGGCGCTCGCCCAGCTGCGCGACCTCGACGAGGACGTGCGCCTCGGCCCGTCGACCGGTTCCATCGTGCAGGCCGCCGTGGCCCGCAACATCCCCTACCGCCGCCTGACCGAGGGTAGCCTGGTCATGTTCGGCTGGGGCAGCAAGCAGCGCCGCATCCAGGCCGCCGAGATCGACGCCACCGGCGCGATCGCCGAGACCATCGCCCAGGACAAGGAGCTGACCAAGAAGCTGCTCGATGCCGCCGGCGTGCCGGTGCCGCTGGGCCGCACCGTGACCGATCCGATTGATGCCTGGGCGGCGGCCCAGGAAATCGGCCTGCCGGTGGTGATCNNACGGCCGCACCCGGCCGGCCAACGGGCGTCCGGGCCAGTTCCGCATCGTGGTCCAGTACCAGATCGAGAAGCTGGCCGAGCCGGCCTTCCAGCTCGCGGTCGACCTGGTCACCGCACTGGCCCATGGCGAGGAGTTCGACATCGCGCCCCGGCTGGAGGAGCTGCGCGCGCTCGGCACCCGCTATGCGATCGGCACCAGCACCGCCGCCGTGCTTGCCGCCGCCCACGAACGCGGCATCCCGACCCAGCGCATCACCGAGGACGCCAACCTGTTCCAGCTCGGCTGGGGCGCGCGCCAGAAACGCCTGCAGGCGACCACCACCGGCGACACCAGCTACGTGGCGGTGAAGATCGCCAGCGACAAGCAGTTGACCAAGGCCCTGCTGCAGGAGGCCGGCGTGCCGGTGCCGGAAGGCGCGACCGTGACCTCGGTCGAGGAAGCCCAGCGCGTCGCGCGCCGCCTGCGCGTACCGGTCACGGTCAAGCCGCTGGACGGCAACCAGGGCAAGGGCGTGACGGTCAACATCACGACCCGCGAACAGATCGTGGCCGGCTTCAACGCCGCCTCCGAATTCCGCGACGACGTCATGGTCCAGCGCTACCTGCCGGGCCACGACTACCGCCTGCTGGTCATCGGCGACAAGCTGGTGGCCGCCGCGCGCCGCGACCCGCCCAGCGTGGTCGGCGACGGCGTGCACACCGTGCGCCAGCTGGTCGACACCGTGAATCTCGACCCGCGCCGCGGCAGCGGCCACTCGACCTCGCTGACCAGGATCCGCTTCGACGACATCGCCCTGGCCAGCCTGACCAAGCAGGGCATGAACGCCGACTCGGTGCCGCCAAAAGGCCAGCGCGTCATCCTGCGCAACAACGCCAACCTCTCGACCGGCGGCTCGGCCACCGACGTCACCGACGACGTGCATCCGGAAGTGGCGGCGCGCGCGATCGCGGCGGCGCACATGGTCGGCCTGGACATCTGCGGCGTCGACCTGGTCTGCGACAGCGTCCTGAAACCGATCGAAGACCAGCGCGGCGGCATCGTCGAAGTAAACGCCGCGCCGGGCCTGCGCATGCACCTGGCGCCCTCGTTCGGCAAGCCGCGCGCGATCGGCGAAGCGATCGTCGACATGCTGTTCGAGGAAGACGACGACGGCCGCATCCCGGTGGTCGCCGTGACCGGCACCAACGGCAAGACCACCACCGTGCGCCTGATCGCCCACATGCTCGGCACCTCGGGCCTGCGCACCGGCATGACCAACACCGACGGCGTCTACATCGAAGGCCGCCGCATCGACAGCGGCGACTGCAGCGGCCCGCGCAGCGCGCGCAACGTGCTGCTGCACCCGGACGTGGACGCGGCCGTGTTCGAGACCGCGCGCGGCGGCCTGCTGCGCGAAGGCCTGGCCTTCGACCGCTGCCAGGTGGCGGTGGTGACCAACGTCGGCGCCGGCGACCACCTCGGCCTGAACTACATCACCACGCTGGAAGACCTGGCGATCCTGAAGCGCGTGATCGTGCAGAACGTCGCCGAGGGCGGCATGGCGGTGCTGAACGCCGCCGACCCGATCGTCGCCGACATGGCCAGCTTCACCCGCGGCGACGTCACCTTCTTCGCCCAGGACGGCACCCTGCCGCTGATGGCCATGCACCGCGCGCAAGGCCGCCGCGCCGTCTTCGTCGAGGACGGCTTCCTGGTCTGCGCCCAGGGCAAGTTCGAACACCGCATCCCGCTGGCCGAGGTGCCGATCACCCGCGGCGGCGTGGTCGGCTTCCAGGTCGAGAACGTGATGGCTTCGGTGGCCGCGGCCTGGGGCGTCGGCATTTCCTGGGACAAGATCGCGCTCGGCCTGAAGACGTTTGTCGGCGAGAGCGACAACGCGCCGGGCCGCTTCAACGTCTTCGACTATCGTGGCGCGACCCTGATCGCCGACTACGGCCACAACCCGGACGCGATTTCCGCCCTGGTGTCGGCGGTGGAGAACATGCCGGCCAGGCGCCGCTCGGTCGTGATCAGCGGCGCCGGCGACCGCCGCGACCAGGACATCACCCAGCAGACCCAGATCCTGGGCGCGGCCTTCGACGAGGTCCTGCTGTATGAAGACCAGTGCCAGCGCGGCCGCGCCGACGGCGAAGTGGTGGCGCTGCTGCGCCAGGGCCTGCAGGGCGCAGTGCGCACCGGCCACGTCGAGGAGATCCAGGGCGAGTTCGTCGCGATCGACCGCGCGCTGGCGCGTTTGAGCGAGGGCGATTTGTGCCTGATCCTGATCGACCAGGTCGACGAGGCGCTGGCGCATATCGCCAAGCGCGTCGCGGAGGTTTGATCCGCGGCTGTGTCATCGATTGCCAAATGCGTCGTTGACGCACGATAATCGATCAACGTAGGGTGGGCGCCCCGTGCCCACGCGTGGCGTTTGCGTCGTGTTGGCGTTTATGAAGCGCAGCGTCAAATCATCGTTCACGCGTGGGCACGGGGCGCCCACCCTACAAATACCGCCATGCTCGCACCC
>DOUW01000403.1 GCA_003520365.1 Massilia sp. | reverse complement strand
GGAAGCGGCGCGAGGCGGGCAGGCTGCGCCGGAATTCCCAGGCCGCGTACAGGCCGGCCGCGCCCAGGACGCCCAGCGCGGCGCGCCAGGAATAGAAGTCGCTGATGACCGAGGCCAGCACGCGCCCGAACATGCCGCCGAAGGCGCTGCCGCTGATGTACATGCCCATCGCCAGGCCGAGCGAGCTGCCTTCGATTTCCTCGCTGAGGTAGGCCATCGCCACGGCGGGCATCCCGCCCAGCATGAAGCCCATCAGGGCGCGCAGCGCCAGCAGCTGGACGTAGTCATGGGTGAAGGCGGCCAGCAGGGTGAGCAGGCCGCCGCTGAACATCGAGGCGGCCATCAGGGGCTTGCGTCCGAAGCGGTCGGACAGGATGCTCGAGACCAGCAGGGCCAGGGCCAGCGGGCCGGTGGAGATCGACAGCGCCAGGCTGCTTTGCGCAGGCGTGAGGGCGAAGTCGCGCGCCAGCAGCGGCATCAGGGGCTGGACGCTGTAGAGCAGTGCAAAGGTGGAGAACCCACCGAAGGCCATGGCGCGGTTGACGCGTTTGAAGTCAGTGCTGCCGGCGGCGATGGCGGGTGAAGACATGGGCGAATCCTGATGCTGGATCGCTCATCATACGCAAGATCGGATGCCGATGCACCGCCGCGTCGATGTATGCAATCGTCGAACGCGTGGGCGGCGCATGCGTTCGCGATGTGCCGGGTCCAGGGCGGAGCCGCCCACCCTAGGGCCACGCCGCGGGCAGGCGTCAGGTTTACGGGTATTCCGCGTCCAGCTCCGAGCCGGCGTAGTTTTCCAGCTCGGCCACCAGCTGCTTCATCGGCGCTTTTGTGCCGAGGCTCTTCAACACGGTGCAGCTCTCGCGGTAGGTTCCAATGCGCTCGGCGATGATCGCGCGGTGCGGCGCCGGGACCTTTTCCAGCAGCTGGGCCCAGCCGGCTTCGAAGTCGGGATTGTTCTTGCGTACCGACTTCACGAAACGCTCGAACTCCTTCTGGCCGGTGCGCGCGACGATGCGCCCGCCGCCTTCGACCGCGAAGATGATCGCCAGCGCGATCACGCCCTCGGCGTTCAGGTCCGGGTCGCTGACCGGGCCCTCGTAGTGGTTGCGGCGCAGCCACTGGGCGGCATGGACGATGGCCTGCACCTGCTGGCGCTGGCGCAGCTGGCCGAGGTAGCGCTCGTAGCCGGACCAGCTTTCGCCCGGGTCGGCGGTGCACAGGTCGACGAACAGCTCCTTCAGGCGGCGCTGCGCATACACCGGGTCCAGGTCGTACTCGCCGACCAGGCTGTCCTCGGGCAGCGCGGCCAGTTCGCGCACCAGGCGGAAGCCCGACTGGAACACGTACTCGGCGCCGTCCTCGATCAGGATGTCGAGCGCGACCTCGTCCTTTTCCTCGCCCTCTTCCGACATGATGCTTTCCAGGCCCAGCGAGACGCCGCCGACGGTCAGCAGCAGCGCGCGTCCGATGCCTTCGGCGGTGCGGTCGTTGGTGAACTTCCCGGCCACCATGGCGGTGATCCCGGACAGCTCGTCGGCCAGGATCGCCGCTTCCTCGGGGTCCTCGGCAGCGAGCAGCTTGATCGCGCGCACCAGCCGGGGCGGCTTTTCGATGACGATTGCAGGCAGCATTGCTTGGCGATCCCCGCTCACGAGAAGATGTCCGTGCCCATGCTCTTGCGCGTGCTGCGACGCGGCATGGTACGGGTCGACGGCACCTGCTTGCGCAGGCGGTACAGCAGCTCGCGCGTGCTGCGCTGCTGGAATTCCGGGTCCTCGTCCGGATCGTCCGGGAACTCGGCGTCGGCCATCTCGGCGCTGTGGCGGAATTCCGGGAACAGTTCGATCAGCGAGCGTTCCCAGCCGTCCTCGCTGGCCTTGGCCAGGTCGACCGCCAGCGGCACGATGTCGCTGTCGGACGAAGTCTGGCCGGTCACGTAGCGGCCCTTCAGGTTGATTTCGCCGGCCACTTCCATGATTTCCTTCGGCGCGAGCGACCACAGGATCGCGAACACGGTGGCGCCGTGGTCGGTGGCGGAGGCCTCGAGCAGCAACTCGTGGCGGCGGTCCTCGTCGTCGCTGGCGTAGACGACGCCGTGCACGTGGTTGAACAGGCCCTCGGCGATGCGCTCGGGGTCGTCCTCGATCATGTCGTCCGGCCAGGTGGCGGCCATGTAGGCCAGGCTTTCGGCCCAGGCCTTGGGCGGCACCAGCAGCGTCGCGAGCGAGGTCTTGGCGCCGTCGAAGCCGGCCAGGTGCAGCGCGGTCACCTGCGGCGGCAGGGTCGACAGCACCTCGACCACGGCGTAGTCGCCGTGTTCGTCGGCCGCCTGCGAGAACGCCTCTTCGGCGTGCTGCAGCGAGCCGGCCAGCACCAGTTCGCTGACCTGCTTGGTCAGCGCCGGCAGATTGGCTTTGTCGTTCATTCACGTTCTCCCTGGTCGAAGATCTGGGTGAAGTCGTCCGTCGCGGCGCTGTCGTCCATGCCGTCGTTGTCGTCGTCGTCGTCGCCGTCGTCGCCCTCGGCCAGCTGGTCGAGCGACTGGTCGTCGTCGGCCCAGCGGCCCTGGTGCTTGTAGAGGAAGGCGGTGATGATCGCCTGGCGCGCCAGTTCCGGATGGTTCTCGGTCATGGCGGCGTACATGGCGGCGCCGTCCTCGCCCTCGCACTCGGCCATCGCGAACACGCGCGCCGGGTCGTCGCCCTCATAGTCCGCCGCTTCGCGCAGCAGGCCTTTCGGGTCCTTGAAGCGAATCTTGTCAACGAGCGCGAAGGCCATCAGGTTGACGTCGTCGATGCCGGAACCGCCGGCGTATTCCGACACCAGCGCGTCGACCATCATGTCGTAGTTCTTGCGGTTGGGCGGGTCGCCCAGGGTGCCGTCGATCTGGCCTTCCAGTTCGCGCGACTGGTAGGCGAATTCGGGATGTACTCTTTTCATCTTGTTTGTCCTGTATGCGGGGTTCAGTGGCGTTCGTTCAGGGCGTCCTGCCCCGGCGGCCGTGCTTACGCCTGCAGCGTCACGCCGTTCAGCGCGAACAGCGAGCGCCACAGCTCGAAGGCCTCGGCCTCGGGGTCGAGCACGATGCGGTGGTTCACGCTCTGGTTGTATTCCTCGCGCTTGGCGGGGTCCGACAGGATCTCGTAAGCCTTGGTGACGGCCTTGAAGCGCGCCTCCGCGCCCGGCGCCTGGTTGCGGTCGGGGTGGTAGCGCATGGCCAGCGAGCGGTAGACCTTCTTGATCTCGTCGTCGCTGGCGTTCGGCGCGACGCCGAGGATCGCGTATAAATTTTCCAATTTGGAACTCTCCGGCTATAGCCGAAAAACGGCAAAACGAGATTATCCTATAGAAAACGCCAACTTGACAGCGTGGCCATGGGCGCGCCAGACAGCACGCAGCCTTGCAAGCGGCGACATTGGCCTCAAGTATCTGCCTGGGCGCCGGCGCGAACCGTGCGCTCCACCACATAGGCGGACCGCGGCGCCCTTGTCTACGGTAAAATGCCCGGAACTTTAGCTATCCAGACACCTTCTTTCATGAGCATTGATAAGAACAACGCGGCGGCGGCGAACGCGCCTTCGTCGAACTTTGTGCGCGCCATCGTCGAGAACGACCTGGCGGCAGGCACCCACAAGCGCGACGGCATGCCGCAAATCATCACGCGCTTCCCACCGGAGCCGAACGGCTACCTGCACGTCGGCCACGCGAAATCGATCTGCCTGAACTTCGGCCTGGCGCGCGACTACAACGGCCGCTGCCACCTGCGCTTCGACGACACCAATCCGGAGAAGGAAGACCAGGAATACGTCGACACCATCATGGACAGCGTCAAGTGGCTGGGCTTCACCTGGGAGCAAGGCGGCGAGGAGTTCCTGCACTACGCCTCCGACTACTTCGACAAGCTGTACGAGATGGCCGAGTACCTGATCCAGAAGGGCTATGCCTATGTCGACAGCCAGAGCGCCGAGGACATGTCCAGGAACCGCGGCAACTTCGGTACGCCGGGCACCAATTCGCCCTACCGCAACCGCCCGGTCGAGGAATCGCTGCAACTGTTCCGCGACATGAAGGCCGGCAAGTACAAGGACGGCGAACACATCCTGCGCGCGAAGATGAGCGAGGACGCGATGTCCTCGCCGATCATGACCAACCGCGACCCGGCCCTGTACCGCATCCGCCACGCGCATCACCACCGCACGGGCGACGACTGGTGCATCTACCCGATGTACGACTACACGCACCCGATCTCGGACGCGATCGAGAACATCACCCACTCGCTGTGCACCCTGGAATTCCAGGACCACCGCCCGTTCTACGACTGGCTGGTCGAGACCCTGGCCGAAGGCGGCTTCTTCCAGCGCCCGGTGCCGCGCCAGTACGAATTCGCGCGCCTGAACCTGACCTATGTCGTCACCTCCAAGCGCAAGCTGCGTTCGCTGGTGGACGACGGCATCGTCACCGGCTGGGACGACCCGCGCATGCCGACCATCGTCGGCCTGCGCCGCCGCGGCTACACGCCGGAATCGATCCAGCTGTTCTGCGAGCGCATCGGCGTCTCGAAGGCCGACGGCTGGATCGACATGAGCACGCTCGAAGGCGCGCTGCGCGACGACCTCGACCCGAAGGCGCCACGCGCGATCGCCGTGCTGCGTCCTTTGAAACTGATCGTCGAAAACTTCCCGGAAGGCGAATCGGTCGCGTGCACCTCGCCCGTCCACCCGCACCACCCGGAAATGGGGCAGCGCAGCTTCCCGTTCACGCGCGAGCTGTGGATCGAGCAGGAAGACTTCATGGAAACCCCGACCAAGGGCTACCACCGCTTCACCCCGCCAGTCGGCGAGCAGCCGGGCGCCCGCGTGCGCCTGAAGTACGGCTTCGTGGTCGAGTGCACCGGCTACGACAAGGACGAGAACGGTAACGTGACCGCCGTGCGCGTGAAATACTTCGAGGATTCGAAGTCGGGCACGCCGGGCGCGGACAACTACAAGGTCAAGGGCAACATCACCTGGGTCAGCGCCGCCGCCGCCCTGGAAGCGGAAGTGCGCCTCTACGACCGCCTGTTCCTCGACCCGCAGCCGGATGCCGGCGGCAAGGACTTCAAGGCCGCGCTGAACCCGAACGCGCTGGAAACCGTCACCGCCTACCTCGAGCCGGGCATGGCCGCGGCCGTGGCCGACCAGCGCTTCCAGTTCGAGCGCCACGGCTATTTCGTGGCCGACCGCGTCGATTCGCAACCGGGCAAGCCGGTCTTCAACCGCGTCACCACGCTGAAGGACAGCTGGGGCGGCAAGTAAAGCCGGTTCCGCTCCGGAACAAGAACCACAGCACAATCCCGCCCCGGCCCCGCCGCGGCGGGATTTTTCATGTGGCCACCGAACCGCACGCAACCTGTCAGAACTGATAGGTAACAGGCGTGTCCGTCTGCGCGATTCTGATCGAAATCAAAAATGAAGTAATGAATAACGATTGGGAGCAGAAAAGATGGGGATCGTGGTCGAGTTTGCGCAGAAAATCGCATCGATCAAGCTCGGCTCCTGGCTGGGTGCCCTGCTGTCGCTCGGCGTCGGAACCGGCCTGCACATCAGTACCAGCAGCGCGATCGAGAATGACGCCCACGAACGCTTCCTGCACATGGCGCGCGGTGTCCAGTCGATCCTGGACAGCCGCATCAAGAGCTATGCGGACCTGCTGCGCGGCACCGCCAGCCTGTTTCTCGCGGGCGACGAGGTCACCAGCGAGGAATTCCGCCATTACGTCGCCGGCCTCGACCTGGAAAACCATTTCCCCGGCGTCGAGACGATCAATTTTGCGCGCACCTTCAGCGACGCCGAGCGTCCCGCCGTCGAAGCGCAGCTGCGGCGCGAGCTCGGCGCGAAAGGCATGGATTTCCGCATCCGGCCCGCTGGCCGCCGTCCCGAATACACGGTACTGACCTACATCGAGCCGAGCACGGCGCGCGCCGACCGGGTCGGCATCGACCTGCAGGCGCGGCCCGCGGTCGCCCTGGCGCTG
>DOUW01000005.1:6346-12032 GCA_003520365.1 Massilia sp. | reverse complement strand
CGCGGCGCTGGGCGTGGCGCCGAACCGCGTCGAGGCGCTGGCCTTTGCCTGGCTGGGTTACCGCTTCATGGAGCGCGAGCCGGGCAATATGCCGGCGGTGACGGGGGCGAAGGGGCCGCGGATCCTGGGGGCGCTGTATCCGGCGTAAGGCGGATCAAGCGCGCTGCAGAGGGTTTCGTAGGGTGGACACCTGTGTCCACGCTGTTTCACGATACGCGCTCCCTGCGGCGTTATTTCCTCAGGGTGCAGACGCTAGTCGACCACGACGCCGCGTTGACGCATGCCGTGAGACCGTGTGGGCACACGTGCCCACCCTACGAAACCACGGTACGAATAACAGGAGTTCGGGCAGCGCCGGATCAGATAACGCGGCGCCCAAAACCTGGGAGCGCTGTATTCGGCGTAATTTGAACCAAACACGCCGCGTGTGTGGGGTTTCGTAGGGTGGGCTCTCGAGCCCACGCGGTCTCACGATGCGCGCTCCCTGCGGCAGCGTTTTCACCAGGATGTCAACGTGGGCCCTCCACAGGAGCCGTGTCGACGCATACGGTGATCCCGCGTGGACACAGGTGTCCACCCTACAACGACACCCCAAAAACAAATCCGGGCAGTGCCGGATCAGATAACGCGGCGCCCAAAAAAACAAATCCGGGCAATGCCCGGATCTGGAAGCGACGCCCGGCAAGCCGGGCTGTGCGATGCGTTACGCCGAGAACGACGAACCGCAGCCGCAGGTGCTGGTCGCGTTCGGGTTCTTGATGACGAACTGGGCGCCTTCGAGGTCGTCCTTGTAGTCGATTTCTGCGCCGACCAGGTACTGGTAGCTCATCGAGTCGATCAGCAATTGAACGCCGTTCTTTTCCATCGTGGTGTCGTCGTCGTTGACGATTTCGTCGAAGGTAAAGCCGTACTGGAAGCCCGAGCAGCCGCCGCCCTGCACGAAAACGCGCAGTTTCAGGTCGGGATTGCCCTCTTCTTCGATCAGCTGGGCCACTTTGTCAGCGGCGCTGTCGGTGAAGACGATCGGGGTCGGGATGGTGTCAAAGTCTTGCACTTCGGCCACTGCAGTCATGGATAAACTCCTGATTGGATTCGGATTTATGCCATTATAGACGGTTCGCGCCGGTCATGCTTCGGCCCTCTCCGCTTCTGCCAGGTGAAAAACCGGCTCGCCCGCCGGCTGGTGCGTCAGCTTGCCGGTGACCAGGGCGCCGCCGTGCATTTCGAGCAGCTTGTAATGGACATCCCCATGTATGCGGCCTTTCGGCTGCAATTCAAGCAGTTCGGTCGAATGGACCGCGCCGGCGATGTAGCCGTTCACCACCAGGCTGGCGCAGCGCACCTCGCCCTCGATGCGGGCATGCTCGGAAACGATCAGGACGCTGTCCGGCCCCTCGCTGGCGATCACGTTGCCGTGCACCTCGCCATCGATGCGCAGGCCGCCGCTGAAACACAGGTCGCCTTCGATCCGGGCGGCTATGCCGATCAGGCTGTCAATTTCGCTTTTCGCGTTGCGACCGAACATGGTGGCACCCCTGTAGATAGATGGATATTGCAACTAGTAAATCGATCAGTGCAACAATCAATTTACCGCCCTCAACAGTTACCACCTTGATCTAGCTCTGGTCGGGCAATGCCTGTAGGAATCGCCCGACCGGGGTAGCCCTTTATTACGGCAGCAATGCGATCTGTTGCAGGCCGGTCGTTTCTTCCAGACCAAACATCAGGTTCATGCACTGCACCGCCTGGCCGGAAGCGCCCTTGACCAGGTTGTCCTGCACCACCAGGATGACGACGGTGTTGCCGCCATCCGGACGGTGCACGGCCAGGCGCAGCATGTTCGAGCCGCGGGTCGAGCGGGTTTCCGGGTGCGAGCCGAACGGCATCACGTCGACGAACGGCGAATCCTTGTATTCGGCCTCGAACAGGGCCTGCAGGGCGGCGTCGTCGATGTCCTTGGTCAAACGCGCGTACAGGGTCGAATGCATGCCGCGGATCATCGGCACCAGGTGCGGGGTGAAGATCAGGCCGACTTTCTGGTCGGTGAAACGCTGCAGCTGGGCCGAGGTTTCCGGGGTGTGGCGGTGGCCGGCCACGCCATAGGCCTTGAAATTGTCGCTCGCTTCCGAGAACAGGGTGCCGATCTCGGCCTTGCGGCCGGCGCCGGAGACGCCCGACTTGCTGTCGGCGATCAGATTCGAAGCGTCGATCAGGCCTGCCTTCAGCAGCGGCACGAAGCCCAGCTGCATCGTGGTCGGGTAGCAGCCCGGATTGGCGATCAGGCGCGCGCCCTTGATGTCTTCGCGGTTCAGTTCCGGCAGGCCGTACACGGCTTCCTCGATCAGCTCGGGCGCCGTGTGCTCCATCTTGTACCATTTTTCGAAGGCGGCGCGGTCCTTCAGGCGGAAGTCCGCCGCCAGGTCGATGACCTTCACGCCGGCCGCCAGCAGGGCCGGCGCCTGCGCCATGGCCACGCCGTGCGGGGTGGCGAAGAAGACCACGTCGCACTGGGTCAGGTCGGCCTTGTCCGGCGCCGAGAACGCCAGGTTCACGCGGCCGCGCAGCGAGGGGAACATGTCGGCCACCGGCAGGCCGTCTTCCTTGCGCGAGGTGATCGCGGTCAGCTCCACGCCCGGATGCGCGGCCAGCAGCCGCAGCAATTCCACGCCCGTGTATCCGGTTCCGCCAACGATGCCAACTTTGATCATGTTCTTTCCTTGAGAAAAATAAATAGCCCTGCGTGGGACGAGGCTGCAATTTTAACAGCGCGTGAGGCGGGGTGCCGAATACGGCCCTGCACTCGGCGGTGCAAATACTATTTGCATCCACAGCTAAAATTGCAAATTTTACACGGTGGGCTTCCTGGCCGCCGCGGCTCAGGCGGCGGCATTTGTCATGCGTTCCGGCTCGTACACCGGCACCGGATCGAGCGTCGACCGTACGCCGACCTGGTCGAAGTGCGCGTCGAGCCAGCGCTGCGCCGTCGCGATCCCGAGGTCGCGCAGGTGCAGCAGGAAGGCCCACTCGGTATTGTATTTGGTCGACAGGTCGAGGCGCTGCAACTCGTCGTTCCCGCTGATCATGTGCAGGCGCACCGCGACCGGGTGCACCGTCTCGCTCTCTTCGGCATCGACCAGGCCACCCAGGTGCTGGATCGCGCTGACTTCGCGCACGAAGCTGATGTTGAAGGCGATCTCGCTGGCGCGGCTGTGGATGTCGCTCAGGGTCATCGGCAGGCCGCCGCGCGCGACCGGGTTGTTCTGGACGATCACGATGTCGCGCGCGCCCAGGTCGACCAGCGGCGAGAGCGAAGGGTTGCCGACAAAACTGCCGTCCCAATAGGCTTCGCCGTCGATGACGACCGGCGCGAACACGTGCGGCAGGCAGGCCGAGGCGGCGATCGTGCGCGCGTCCAGCTGCTCGCGAGCGAAAATGCGGCCGCGCCCGGTGCGCACGTTCGTCACCGGCACGAACAGCGCGATCTCGCGGCACTGGCGCACGCGTTCGAAATCGATGAGTCCGGCGAGCAGCGGCAGCATCGGGTTCATGCTCATCGGCGAACTGGGCGGCGCCAGCACGCCGCCGACCAGCTGCATCAGCTGGTAGCCGGGAGAATTGCGCAGGGTCCAGTCGCCGCTGGCGTAGTCGAGCGGCGTGCGCTTGACCGGACTGAACAGCGAAGCCGCGCTCAAGCCCTGCCAGAAGCGCAGCAGGGCCGCACGCGCGCCCTCGCGCCCGCCACCCAAGGCATAGCCGTCCGCCAGCGCCGCCGCGTTCACCGAACCGGCGCTGGTGCCGCTGATCGCGACGATTTCGATGCGCTCGTCGGCCAGCAGGCGATCGAGTACGCCCCAACCGAAGGCGCCAAGGGCGCCGCCGCCCTGCAATCCAAGACTGATCCTTTTACCAGACATGTGCATCTCCTGCGAATTGCCGACCACTCAGGCTAGCAGCCGCAAGGAAGCCCGGCCGTGCGCTAGCGAACGCTCGTGGCCGCATGAACCATGTTGCCGTTCATGATGACTGCGGTGCGCTCGCTGCGCCATGACGAGGGGTGCGGCCTGCAGTTGGCGAAGCGCCGCAACAACGGTTACCGCCATGTCGATACAAAAGATGCCGGAAATAAAAAAGCCGCCCGAAGGCGGCTTCTTGTCCAGCAGTAGCAGCCAGAAGGCTGCCGGAGCGATTAACGCTTCGAGAACTGCTTTGCGCGACGTGCTTTACGCAGGCCGACTTTCTTACGCTCGACTTCACGGGCGTCACGGGTGACGAAACCGGCACGTGCCAGGTCGCCCTTCAGGCCTGCGTCGTAGTCGATCAGTGCGCGGGTGATGCCGTGACGAACCGCGCCAGCCTGGCCCGATTCACCACCGCCGTGCACGTTGACCTTGATGTCGAAACGCTCGACGTTGCCGGTCAGTTCCAGCGGCTGACGGATGACCATCAGGCCGGTTTCGCGCGAGAAGTAATCCGCAGCCGGCTTGCCGTTCACGATGATCTGGCCGGTGCCAGCTTTGATGAACACGCGAGCGACTGCACTCTTGCGACGGCCAGTGCCGTAGTTGTAGTTACCGATCATGTCAGTTCCTTAGAGGGTCAGTGCTTGGGGTTGCTGTGCTGCGTGCGGGTGGGTGCCTTCCGCGTACACTTTCAGCTTCTTGATCATGGCGTAGCCCAGCGGGCCCTTCGGCAGCATGCCTTTGACAGCCTTTTCCAGGGCACGGCCCGGGAAGCGCTGTTGCATTTTCAGGAAGTTGGTTTCGTAGATACCGCCCGGGTAGCCCGAGTGACGGTAGTAGGTCTTGGCGGTGGCCTTGGTGCCGGTCACGCGCAGCTTGCCTGCGTTGATGACGACGATGTAGTCACCGGTATCGACGTGCGGAGTGAATTCCGGCTTGTGTTTGCCGCGCAGTCGGAGTGCCACTTCGCTGGCAACACGTCCGAGGACCAAGTCCGTCGCGTCAATCACAAACCAGTCGCGCTGGACTTCATGGCCCTTAGCGGAAAAAGTTTTCATGTTGACTTCCTAATAGGTAAATTGCTCAAATGGTGGTTCCGCAAGGGTTACTGCGGACTCTGCCTTATTGTCTTTTCCAGAGCAAATGGAAAGCCGACGATCATACCGTGCTTTGCACAGCCGCGTCAAGGCGACCTTCTGTCGCTGTCGCATCCATGCCCATCCAGGCCTCGCCATGGTGAGCTTGCACAAGCTCACATTCCTCATGGCAACTAGACTCGACGAGGATGTATGCATGCAAAAGTGTTCTTAAATGAAACTTTCGGGTTGACCGGCGAATTGATGCCAAATTAGTATGGATCAATTGTCTGAGGAGCTGAAGTGAAGATTCGATCCAAAGTGAAGATGCGTTCCATCCTGCTACCCCTGTGTGCGCTGCTCCTTTCCAGCGCGACCCAGGCCGCGCCGGCCGCTGCGAAAGCGGCCACGCGCAACTGCCACCTGCCCGGTACCGAGGAGACGCTGCGTTGCCTGGCGATTCCCGTCCCGCTCGATTACGCCAAACCGAACGGCCCCGGCACCAAGGTCCACGTGACGGTGGCGCCGGCCTTCCGCGAGGCCGCCCGCAACGACCCCTTGTTCGTGCTGGCCGGCGGTCCCGGCCAGGCCGGCAGCGATGTGCTGCCCCTGCTCTCGGCCGCCTTCAAGCGCGTGCGCGCCACCCGTGAC
>DOUW01000005.1:5230-6266 GCA_003520365.1 Massilia sp. | reverse complement strand
CCTACACCACGGCTGCCGCCGCGCGCGACCTGGAACAGGTGCGCAAGGCGCTCGGCTACGGCAAGGTCAACGTCTGGGGCGGCTCCTACGGCACTCGCCTTGGCCAGGCCTATGCGCGCGCCTTCCCCGACAGCGTGCGCACGCTGGTGCTGGACGGCGTCGCCGCGCCCGACCAGGTGATTCCGGCGGGCGGGCGCGACGGCAATGCCGCGCTCGACAAGCTGTTCGACCAATGCGCCAGGGATGCCGCCTGCAACAAGGCCTATCCGAAACTGCGCGCCGAATTCGACGCACTGGTGAAACGCACCGAAGCCGGCATCAAGCTCTCGATCGCCGACCCGCGCACCGCGGCGCCGGTCACCTTCACCATGACCGGCCAGCGCTTCCTCGGCACGGTCCACAACATCCTGTATTCGCCGGCCGACGCGCGCCGCCTGCCCTTCCTGCTGCACAGCGCCTACAACGGCCGCTGGGAACCCTTCGTCGCGCGCCACAACATCGCCAGCGATTTCGCCAGCGACGGCTCGAGCGCGATGCTGCTGCACCTGGCGGTGGTCTGCGCCGAGGACGTGCCGCGCATGACCCCGGAACTGATCAAGCAAGACAATGCCCTGCTCACGCGTCCGATGGCCGAGCGCATCCCGGGCCTGTGCAAGGACATGAAGGTGCCGGCCGTTCCTTATACGGCCCCGAGCAGGATCGCCGCGCCGGCCCTGCTGCTGTCGGGCGCGCTCGACCCAGTGACGCCCCCTCGGCGCGCCGAGGCGGCGGCACGTTATTTCAACAATGCGCGCCATTTGGTGGTGGAGAACGCCGGCCATGGCGTCTCGCAGCTCGGCTGCGCGCCGCGCCTGCTGCGCGAATTCCTCGACAAGCCCACCGCGAAGCTCGACGCCAGCTGCCTGGCCGAGATCCCGGCCCCGACCTTCCAGCTCGGCAGCGCCGGGCCGCAACCCTGAATCGAGTTTCCCCATGATCGAAGTAAAAGACGTACGCAAACAGTTCGGCGAGGTGCAGGCGCTCGGCGGCGTGAGCT
>DOUW01000005.1:0-5225 GCA_003520365.1 Massilia sp. | reverse complement strand
AAGACCACCCTGCTGCGCACCCTGATCGGCCTGCTCAGACGCGACCACGGCTCCATCTCGATCGACGGCGTCGATCCGGAACGGGACCCGCTGGCGGTGCGCCGCAACATCGGCTTCCTGACCGACCAGTTCGGGCTCTACGAGCGCCTGTCCACGCGCGAATACCTGGCCTATTTCGGTGAGCTGAACGGCATGGGCGGCCCCGCCCTGCACGATCGCATCGACGAAGTCTCGGAACTGCTGGCGATGGACGACATCCTCGAGCGCCGCGCCAAGGGCTTTTCGCAAGGCCAGCGCATCAAGGTGGCGCTGGCGCGCACCCTGCTGCACCGGCCGCGCCACCTGCTGCTCGACGAACCGAGCCGCGGCCTGGACGTGATGGCCACGCGCGCGCTGCGCCACGCGCTCACCGCGCTGCGCAAGGATGGCTGCTGCGTGATCATGGCTACCCACGTGATGCAGGAAGTGACCCACCTGTGCGACGACGTGATCGTCATCGCCAAGGGCCATACCGTGGCCCAGGGCTCGCCCGAAGAACTGTGCCGGCGCACCGGCATCGCCAGCCTGGAAGACGCCTTCGTCAGCCTGGTCGGCACCGAGGAAGGAATCGCCGCATGAAGCCGACGAATGTAAAGCCGACGAATGTAAAGCCAACGAATCTAAAGCCAAAATTCCTGGTTGTCCTGATCAAGGAACTGCGCGAGACCCTGCGCGACAAGCGCACCCTGGGCCTGCTCGCGCTGTTCACCTTCATGTACCCGCTGATGCTGGGCTTCCTGCTGCACAAGACCATCGACCGCGCCACCAAGCCGGAGCGCGACGGCGTCCGGGTCGCCGTGATCGGCGCCGGCCTGGCGCCGACCCTGATGGCCCAGCTCAAGCAGCGCAACGTCACCGTCGTCGATACCAAGCCGCTCGACGAAGAGGCGATCGGCGAGCTGCTGCGCTCGGAGAAGTATCCGGTGGTGCTGCGCCTGTCCGACAAGTTCACCGAGAACTACGCCGCGATGCGCCCGGCGCGGGTCGAGCTGTGGTTCGACTCGGCCGACGAAAACTACACCCAGCGGCGCGAGGTCGAGGAAGTACTCGAGGCATATGGCGCCAACGTCGCCAGCGCGCGCCTGCTGGCGCACGGCGTGTCGCCGGCGACGCTGGCGCCGATCCAGGTGCAGCGTTTCGACACCGGCACCAACGCCTCGCGCTCGGCCGGCTTCATCGGCAGCATCCTCGGCATCCTGTTCCTGCCCGCCTTTATCTGCGGGATGTCGACCGCGGTCGACATCACCGCCGGCGAGCGCGAACGGCGTTCGATGGAAGTGCTGATGGCGCAACCGGCGCGCGCCTGGGAACTGGTGACCGGCAAGTGGCTCACCGCCGGCGTGCTGGCCATCGCCGGCGTCACGCTGGAACTGGCGCTGGCGCATGCCATCCTGTCCTGGATGCCGTTGGAGGAAATCGGCATGTCCTGGGCCCTGACCTGGGGCCACCTGGCGCTGGTCTGCTTCGCCTCGATCCCGCTGTGCCTGTTCGCGGCCGGCCTGCAGATCGCGCTGGCGATGAACGCGAAATCGTTCAAGGAAGCGCAGAGCGTGCTGAGCATCGCGATGCTGGTGCCGCTGGTGCCGGGGGTCGTGATCTCGATGATGGAACTGAAGACGGCCGACTGGATGTACATGGTGCCGATGCTGTCGAACCAGACGCTGCTGCGCGAGATGGCCAAGGGCGGCGAGGTCGGCCTGTGGCCGGTGGCGATGACCTTCCTGTCCTCGGCGCTGGCGGCGGCGATCGCCGTCGGCTTCGCCAGCTGGCGCATGAAGAGCGAGCGTTACGTGCTGTCGGTCTGAACCCCTTGGCGATGGCGCAATGAAAACAGCCCGCCCCGGCATGCCGCGGCGGGCTGTCTTACAATGTGGTCAGCATAAACAGCGGAGATACGCACATGGAAGTCAAAGTCAGCTGGAACGGCCCGTCGGGCATGAGTTTTCGCGCCGAGACCGGGTCCGGCCACACCGTGGCGATGGACGGCGCGCCGGAAGCCGGCGGCCACAATACGGCGGCGCGGCCGATGGAGCTGGTGCTGGCCGGCACCGGCGGCTGCACCGCGTTCGACGTGGTCCTGATCCTCAAGCGCAGCCGCGAGGACGTCCAGGGCTGCGACGTCACGCTGCAGGCCGAGCGCGCCGATACCGATCCGAAGGTGTTCACCAAGATCAACTTCCACTTCACGGTGAGCGGGAAGAATCTGAAGCCGGCGGCGGTCGAGCGCGCGGTGAAGCTGTCGCACGAGAAGTACTGCTCGGCCTCGATCATGCTGGCCAAGACGGCCGAGATCACGCACTCGTTCGAGATCGTCGAAACCGCCTGATCGGTTTCGTAGGGTGGGCACTCGTGCCCACGCGGTCGTACTCATGAACACCCGACGGCGTAGTCTCGCCGAACAAGCTCGCCGATCGCATACGACGCGGATCTCACGGATGCCGCAACACCCGCAAGCGCCGTACCGCGTGGGCTCGAGAGCCCACCCTACGGTCGAAGCCAACATGCAAACGGCGCCGCCACGCATCGCGCAGCGACGCGCCAACGCTTACACGTAATACGCGGTGGTCGTCATTACCTTCGCAAACGCCTTCATCGCCAGCTTGACCGGCACCGGCATCTCGGCCGCGCCGAGGTTCTGGGCCGCGGCGCCGTGGGCGATCTCGTCGACGCGCATCTGGTCGACGATGGCGCGCGACTTGGCGTCCTGCGGCGGCAGCATGTCGAGGTGGCTGTCCAGGTGGGCCTCGACCTGGCGCTCGGTCTCGACGACGAAGCCCAGGCTGTTGGCGTCGCCCAGCTTGGCCGCCACGGTACCCATCGCGTAGGCGCCGGCATACCACAGCGGATTCAGTACGCTCGGCTGCGAGCCCAGCTCCGACAGGCGCTGCGCGGTCCAGGCCAGGTGGTCTTCCTCTTCGCGTCCGGCCTGCTCGAACTGCATGCGCATCGCCGGCGATTGCGCGTGGCGCGCCTGCGAGTCGTACAGCGCCTGGGCGCAGACTTCGCCGACGTGGTTCACGCGCATCAGGCCGGCGCTGTGGCGCTGTTCGCGCTCGTCGAGTTCGCAATCGACGGCGTGCGCCGCCGGGTTCGGGCGCGAGGCCGATGCCACGCCGCCGACCACGCGCAGCGCCTTGTCGAAGCCGACGATCAGCTGGTCGAGGGGACTGATAAAACGGTTCGCTAACATAGTAATCGATTTATTCGCGGGGAAAACGCCATTATATGCCCGCCGCCGCCGGCCTTGCCGCGCGCCCTGCCCCGGCCGCTTGCGTGTGTACCCTCGCACGCCCTGCCCCCGCCTTTTTGCACTCCAGCCCACCCAGCGCGCCGTGTGTCGCACCGGGCCGCCCGACTCGGCCGTAATTGACTACAATGCATGCGTCAAAAAGGCTTGGCGGAAATGAAAATGAACGCCATGCAAAGCCCACCTGGAGTCCGCATGGAATTACGCATCCGCAATCTGTCCAAGACCTACGCCAACGGCGTAGTGGCCCTGGACAAGGTCACGCTGAACATCCCGCAAGGCATGTTCGGCCTGCTGGGGCCGAACGGCGCCGGCAAGTCGACCCTGATGCGCATCCTCGCCACGCTGCAGGAATGCGACAGCGGCTCGGTCTTCCTCGACGACATCGACGTGCTCGACGAAAAGGACGAGGTGCGCCGCATGCTCGGCTACCTGCCCCAGGACTTCGGCGTCTACCCGAAGGTGACGGCCTACGAGATGCTCGACCACTTCGCCCAGCTGAAGGGGCTGGCGAACCGGCAGCGCCGGCGCGAGGTCGTCGACGGCCTGCTCCAGCAAACCAACCTGTTCGAGGTGCGCCACCAGAAGCTGGGCACCTTCTCGGGCGGCATGCGCCAGCGCTTCGGCGTGGCCCAGGCGCTGATCGGCGACCCGCAGCTGATCATCGTCGACGAACCCACCGCCGGCCTCGATCCGCAGGAGCGGGTGCGCTTCCACAACCTGCTGTCGGACATCGGCGCCGACAAGACGGTGCTGCTGTCGACCCACATCGTGTCCGACGTGGCCGACCTGTGCTCGAACATGGCGATCATCCACAAGGGCCACGTGCTGCTGTGCGGCGAGCCGGCGCGCCTGATCGAGGACATCGAGGAGCGCATCTGGGCGCGCTTCGTCGACAAGGCCGACCTGCCGCTGTTCCAGAAGCAGCACGCCGTGATCTCGACCCGGCTGCGCGCCGGCCGCACCCTGATCCACGTGTATGCCGAGCACGATCCCGGCATGGGTTTCGAGCCGGCCCACGCCAGCCTGGAAGACGTGTATTTCGCCACCATCGCCGGCCGCCACGACAGCGCAACGGGGAACTGCTGATCCATGGCCGCGCTGTTCGCGATCGCCCGCTTCGAGATACGCCAGCGCCTGCGCCAGCTGGCGACCTGGGTCTATTTCGGCCTGTTCGTCGCCCTGGCCCTGCTGTGGACGGCGGCGGCCGGCGGCGTGTTCAAGGACACGGTGGTCGCCTTCGGCTCGCGCGTGCTGATCGACGCCCCGCGCCAGGTGGCCCTCACCACCGCCTTCCTCGGCTGCCTGGGCGTGATCGTGATGGCCGCCGTGATGGGGCGCGCGGTGCAGCAGGACTTCGAGCACGAGATGCACCACTTCTTCTTCAGCGCGCCGATCCGCAAATCCGCCTACGTGTTCGGGCGCTTCCTCGGCGCCTGGATCGTGCTGGCCCTGATCTTCGCCGGCATCCTGCTGGGCGCCTGGCTCGGCACCATGGTGCCCGGCATCGATCCCGACCGCCTGGGCGGAGGCAGCCCCGGCGCCTACCTGCTGCCCTGGCTGTTCACGCTGCTGCCCAACCTGTTCATCTTCGGCGCGATCTTCTTCGTGCTGGCGGCGCTCACCCGGCGCATGCTGCCGGTGTACGTGGCCAGCATCGTGCTGCTGGTCGGCTATACGGTGGCGCCCTCGCTGGCGCGCGACTTCGACTACAAGACCGCGGCCGCCCTGATCGATCCCTTTGCCACCACCGCGCTGGTCACGCTCACCGAATACTGGCCGATCGCCGAGCGCAACGCGCGCCAGGTGACGCTGGAAGGCGTCTACCTGCTCAATCGCCTGATCTGGTGCGGCTTCGGCCTGGTCGTGCTGCTGCTCGGCTACTGGCGCCTGCAGCTGAGCGCCCTGGCCGAAGTGCGCGGCGGCGAGCCGCGCGCCC
>DOUW01000004.1 GCA_003520365.1 Massilia sp. | reverse complement strand
ACGTGCTGGCGCGCCTGGCGCGCCATGCCCAGGGACGCACGGTCCTGGTCGCCACCCACCTGCGCCGCGAAGCCGAACTGGCCGAGCGCCTGCTGGTGATGGCGCAGGGGCGCATCGTGGCCGACCTGCGGCGCGGCACCCCCGATTACTACAAGGCGCTGTCGACACTGCGCCAACACTGAACCCCACCGTAATCTCAACAAAAAAAGAAAGGATCTCACCATGGATCTCGATGTCGTCGGGCTCTCCCGGCTACAGTTCGCCCTCACGGCGCTGTACCACTTTTTATTCGTTCCCCTGACCCTGGGGCTGTCGATGCTGGTCGCCATCATGGAGACGGTCTACGTGATGACCGACCGTCCGATCTGGCGCCAGATGACCAAGTTCTGGGGCGTCCTGTTCGGCATTAACTTCGCGATCGGCGTCTCGACCGGCCTGGTGATGGAATTCCAGTTCGGGATGAACTGGAGCTACTACAGCCACTACGTCGGCGACGTCTTCGGCGCTCCGCTGGCGCTGGAAGGACTGATGGCCTTCTTCCTGGAAGCTACTTTTGTGGGCCTGTTCTTCTTCGGCTGGGACAAGCTGTCGAAACGCGCCCACCTGGTGGTGACCTGGCTGACCGCCATCGGCACCAACTTCTCGGCGCTGTGGATCCTGATCGCCAACGGCTGGATGCAGAACCCGNNGCACACGGTGTCGGCCGGCTATGTGATCGCCGCCTTCTTCGTGCTCGGCATCTCGGCCTGGTTCCTGCTCAAAGGGCGCCACGCCGACCTGGCCAAGCGTTCGATGACGGTGGCGGCTTCCTTCGGCCTGGCCGCCTCGCTGTCGGTGGTGGTGCTGGGCGACGAGAGCGGCTACCTGTCGACCGAACACCAGAAGATGAAGCTGGCCGCGATCGAAGCCATGTGGCATACCGAGCCGGCGCCGGCCGCCTTTACCGCCTTCGGCTTCCCCGACCAGGCCGCGCGCGAGACCCACTACGCGATCCACATCCCCTGGGTCATGGGCCTGATCGGCACCCGCTCGCTGGATACCGAGATCCCCGGCATCCACGAGCTGGTGAACCTGGCCGAGCTGCGTGTGCGCCAGGGCATCGTGGCCTATGACGCCCTCGAACAGATCCGTGCCCTGGGCGGCAAGGGCGCGGTCCCGGCCGAACTGCAGGCGACGTTCGAGGCGAACGGCCAGCAGTTGGGTTACGCGCTGCTGCTGAAGCGCTACGTCGACGATCCGCGCCAGGCGACCGACGCGCAGATCGCGCAGGCCGCCGGCGACACCGTGCCGCAGGTCGCGCCGCTGTTCTGGTCCTTCCGCGTGATGGTCGGCCTCGGCATCTACTTCATCGCCTTTACCGCCGTGTTCTTCGTGCTGTCGGCGCGCCGCCAGCTGGACGCCTACCCGTGGCTGCTGAAGCTCGCCGTGTGGTCGCTGCCGCTGCCCTGGATCGCCGCCGAAGCCGGCTGGATCGTGGCCGAACTGGGCCGCCAGCCCTGGGCCATCGAAGGCGTGCTGCCCACCGCCGTGGCAGTGTCGAACCTCGGCATCTCGACCGTGCTCGGCACGCTGCTCGGCTTCGTCGTGCTGTACACCATCCTGATCGTGGTCGAGATGAAGCTGATGCTCAAAGCCATCCGCAAGGGCCCCGAACCCGACGACCATGCCGGCCACGGCGCAGCCAAGCCGCTCGCCGCCCCGCACAACGCCAACCTCACGCCTTCATATTGATACTGCGGAGTAAACAACCATGATTCTTCATACGCTGCTCGACTACGACGTATTGCGCGTCATCTGGTGGGTGCTGCTGGGCGTGCTGCTGGTCGCCTTTGCCGTTACCGACGGCTTCGACCTCGGCACCGGCACCTTGCTGCCCTTCGTCGCCAAGACCGACCTCGAACGCCGGGTCGTCATCAATTCCGTCGGCCCGGTCTGGGAAGGCAACCAGGTCTGGCTGGTGCTGGGCGGCGGCGCCATCTTCGCCGCCTGGCCGCAGCTGTACGCGGTCTCGTTCTCGGGCTTCTACCTGGCGATGTTCGCGGTGCTGCTGGCGCTGATCCTGCGCCCGGTCGGCTTCAAGTACCGCAGCAAGCGCGACGACCCGCGCTGGCGCGCGACCTGGGACTGGGCCCTGTTCGTGGGCGGCTTCGTGCCCGCGCTGATCTTCGGCGTCGCCATGGGCAACGTGCTGCAGGGCGTGCCGTTCCGCCTCGAGCCGGACATGCAGATCTTCTACGACGGCAGCTTCTTTGGCCTGCTCAACCCGTTCGCGCTGCTGTGCGGCCTGGTGTCGGTGGCGATGCTGGTGATGCATGGCGCCAGCTGGCTGGCGCTGAAGACCGAAGGCGCGGTGGCCCGGCGCGCCCGCAACTGGGGCATGCGTGCGGCGGTGGCCGTGGTGCTGCTGTACGCGCTGGCCGGCTGGGCGCTGTGGGCTTTCGTGGACGGCTACCGCATCACCAGCGAGATCGTCACCACGGGCGCCTCGAATCCGCTGTTCAAGACCGTGGCTGGGGAGGGCGGCGCCTGGTTCGCCAACTATGCGGCCCATCCGTGGACCCTGGCCGCCCCGGTCCTGGGCTTTCTTGGTGCCTTGCTGGCCCTACTGGGCCTGGCGCGCCGCTGGGAAGGCTTGACCATGCTGTTCAGCAGCCTGTCGATCGCCGGCATCATCCTCAGCGTGGGCGCCTCGATGTTCCCCTTCATCCTGCCGTCGTCGATCCAGGCCGCGGCCAGCCTGACGGTATGGGATTCGTCCTCGAGCCACCTGACGCTGTTCATCATGCTGGTCGGCACCTGCATCTTCCTGCCGCTCATCATCGGCTACACCAGCTGGGTCTACAAGGTCCTGTGGGGCAAGGTGGACGCGGCCGGCATCCGCGACGGCAAGGGCCACGCTTACTAATTACTGAAATTTAAGGAGTCTGATCATGTGGTATTTCGCCTGGATCCTCGGCCTGCCGCTGGCGGCCGCCTTCGCGGTGCTGAACGCGATGTGGTTCGAGCTGAGGGATGACGACAAGCGCGAGGCTTGATCGTCTGGGGCACCGCCGCATCGTTAGCGGCGGTGCTCTATAGAAATTGTATGTACGCATTGATAATGCGCGGAA
>DOUW01000003.1 GCA_003520365.1 Massilia sp. | reverse complement strand
CGCCCAGCCGGCCAACCTCGCCGGCGCCGGCGCCGACGCGAACGTCATTCCCGAGGTGCGCGTCACGGCGACCAAGCGCAATACCTCGCTGCAGAAGACGCCGGTGGCGGTCACCGCCCTCAGCGCGGCGGCACTGGCCGACAACCACGTCCAGACCATGCTCGACGTCGTCGCCCTGGTGCCGGGCTTCCAGGCCACCGCCCAGGGCGACCACGGCGTCACCACGATGACCCTGCGCGGCATCGGCAACGACAGCGCCAAGACCCAGTATGCGGATCCCGAAGTGGCGTCGTTCGTCGACAACGTCTATTCGCCGCGCGCCGAAGGCGCCACCGCCCTGCTGTTCGACGTCGAGGGCATCGAGGTGCTGCGCGGTCCGCAAGGTACGCTGTGGGGCCGCAACTCGACCGTCGGCGCGGTCAACATCCAGACCGTCAAGCCGACCCTGGACAGCCGCTCCGGCTATGTCGAAGGCGGCATCGGCAACTACCACCGCTATGGCGCGCGCGGCGCCTTCAATGTGCCTCTGTCCGAGAATGCCGCCCTGCGCTTCGCGGTGGTGCACGAGCAGCACGACGGTTACGTCGACTACCAGAGCTTCCCGGGCGTGCCGCTCGAATCCCAACGCCAGGCCTTTGTCGCCGACGGCGGCGACCCGGCCGCCTTCCGCCCGATCAATCCGAACAACTACGCGGTCGGCAACCAGAAATACAGCGCCCAGAACCAGACCGCCGCGCGCGTCTCGCTGCTCTGGCAGATCAACCCGGACCTGCGCTGGAACATCGCCTAGGAGAATTTCGCCGATCGCGGCACGCCCAGCGCCAACCTGATGCAGCAACCGCGTCCGGGCCAGAAGCACTGGTCCACCCTGAGCGACAGCGCGCCCTGGATCGACCGCGACAGCCACAACGTCCGCAGCCGCCTTTCCTGGGACCTGAACCAGGACCTGGCCCTGCACTACATTGCCGGCTTCTCGAAGTACCGCGGCTCGATGCGCTTCGACCAGGATGGCGGCGCCGTGGTGCCGACCAGTATTCGCACCGGCGGCGTGTGGCAGGAGCACACCACCGTCGACTCGCACTACCGCAGCCACAGCCACGAGCTGGAACTGCAGTCCCTGGGCAGCAAGACGGTCGACTGGCAGGCCGGCCTCTATTACGCCGCCGAGAAGAACGACATCCGCTTCGACATCCCCGTCTTCAACGGCACCCAGGAAGGCACGGTCTCGTGGCAGGGTTCCTTCATCCAGCCGGAGGAAACGGTGGAATCGGCCGCTGCCTTCGGCCAGGCGACCTGGAACGTGAGCGACGCGCTGCACCTGACCGCGGGCGTGCGCTATACCCACGACAAGCGCGAGAACGTCGGCGGGCGCGCCTACAACTGGACCGGCGGGCCCGGCATCCCGGTGGTACCGCTGAATCCGTCGATCGACCCGCGCCAGCCGGGCCAGGGCTATACGCCGGGCGTGCCGGGCAACGACGGCGTCTTCAAGGGCAGCAAGGTCACCGGTCTTCTGCGCGTCAACTATGACCTGGACCGCAACAACATGCTGTACGCCAGCGTCGCCACCGGCTACAAGTCGGGTGGCGTGCAGGATCGCGGCCTGACCTACGAGCCCGAGACCCTCACCAACTACGAGATCGGCTCGAAAAGCACCTTCCTGAATGGCGCCCTGCGCATCAACAACGCCCTCTTCTATTCCGACTTCAAGGACTTCCAGTTCAATTCGCCCGTGAATTTCTCGGACGGCAACCGCGGCCTCGCGATCGAGAACGCCGAAGGCGCCGAAGTGTATGGCCTCGAGAGCGAAATCGCGGCCCGCGTCGGGACCAACGGGCGCCTGCAGATCACCCTGGCCCTGCTCAAGGCCGAGTTGGGTCGCCTGGTGGCCGGTTCCAACGACTATACGCTGCCGACCTGTACGGTCGACACCAGCATCGCCACCTGCCTGGACGTCACCGGCAACAAGATGCCGCACGCGCCGCGCTTCTCGACGACCATCCAATACCAGCACAACTTCCACGTGGGCAGCGACGGCACGCTGTCGCCGCGCATCACCGCCCACTACGAGACCGACGCCGAGCTGAGCGTGTTCAACCTGGGTCCGGAAGACCGCCAGGAGGCCCATGCGACGGCCGACCTCGGCCTGCGCTACCAGAACGGCAAGGGCTGGTGGATCGACGCCTGGGTCCGCAACGTGAGCGACAGGAAGATCAAGACCAGCGCCTTTAACGGCTTCGGCCCGTGGCTGGCCCAGTACAAGCCGCCGCGCACGTTCGGCCTGAATACCGGCTTCGACTTCTGACTCGCCGTACCGGCGGCGCCAGGCCGGCGCCGTCCTGCGCAAGGCTGGCGTTCCCACGGGGACGCCGGCAAGCGCATCTCTTTGCCCAACGAAAGCTATGTTATGAAACCGATTTCAGTATCCGCGCGCGATTTCCCGGACGACTTCGTCTGGGGCAGCGCCACCAGCGCCTTCCAGATCGAGGGCGCCGCCAGCGCCGACGGCAAGGGGCCGTCGATCTGGGACAGCTTCTGCACCCGCCCCGGCGCCATCAATGACGGCAGCGACGGCAAGGTCGCCTGCGACCATTACCACCGCTACCGGGAAGACGTGGCCTTGTTACGGGCGCTGGGCGTCGACGCCTACCGGTTTTCGATGGCCTGGTCGCGTGTGCAACCCGCCGGCAAGGGTTCCTGGAACGAGGCCGGCTTCGGTTTCTACGACCGCCTGCTCGACGAACTCGCCCGAAACGGCATGGCAAGCCACCTGACCCTGTATCACTGGGACCTGCCCCAGGCCCTGCAGGACGAGGGCGGCTGGCTGAACCGCGACACGGCGCAGCGTTTCGCCGACTACGCCCATGAGGTGAAACGGCGCTTTGGCGACCGGCTGGCGACGATCGCCACCCACAACGAGCCCTGGTGCACCGCGAACCTCGGCTACGGCAACGCCCAGTTCGCGCCGGGCGTGGCCGACCTGAAGCAGAGCGTGCAGGTATCGCACCACCTGCTGCTGTCGCACGGCCTGGCGATGCAGGCAATGCGCGCGGCGCCGGGGGCGGCACGCCTGGGCATCGTGCTGAACCAGTGGACCGCCCATCCGGCCACCGATTCGGATGCCGACCGCGCCCTGGCCGAATGGGAGTACGACCGCTCGGTGCGCTGGTTCATGGACCCGCTCTTCAAGAAACGCTACCCGGCCCTGGCCCTGCGCGCGCACGGCGCGAATGCGCCGCGGATCCAGGAAGGCGACTTCGACATCATCGCCCAGCCGCTCGATTTCCTCGGCTGTAACTACTACTTCCGCTCCTGGTGCAGCGCCGAGGAACCGCCGCGCCCCGCGCCGGCGCCGCATGGCACTACCGACATGGGCTGGGAGATCTATCCTGAAGGCCTGTCGGAACTGTTGCTCAAGCTCAAAGGGGAATATCCGCTGCCGCCGATCTACATCACCGAGAACGGCATGGCGCGCGCCGACCAGGTCGAGGGAGGCCGGGTGCACGACCCGGAACGGATCGCCTTCGTGCAGGGCCACCTTGCCGCCCTGCGCGATGCGATCCGGGCCGGGGTGGACGTGCGCGGCTACTTCCTGTGGAGCCTGCTCGACAACTTCGAATGGAATTCCGGTTACGCCAAGCGCTTCGGCATCGTCCACGTCGACTACGCCACCCAGCAACGTACGATCAAGGACAGCGGTTACTGGTACCGCGATTTCCTGTCCGGCCGCGCGCGCTGACACCCATAGGAGACCCCATGCAAGCGAACTTCCACCCGGATGGCCCGCGCCTGCTGGCCGACATCGGCGGCACCAACGCCCGTTTCGCGCTCGAGCGCGCGCCCTGCCAGCTCGGCGCCGTGCGCAACCTCGCCTGCGCCGATTACCCGCGCTTCGAGGACGCGGTCGAGG
>DOUW01000105.1:11718-12883 GCA_003520365.1 Massilia sp. | reverse complement strand
GGGCGGCGCGGCCGCCCCCCCGGGGCGGCGCGGCCCGGGGTTTGCTGGACGCGGCGCTGGGCTGGGCGCGCGAACGCAACGCGCGTTTCGTCGAGCTCGAGGTCACGCGCGGCAATTCGGCGGCGGTCCGCCTGTACCAGCGCGCCGGGTTCAGGCCGGTGAATGCTCCGGTGCCGATGCGGCCAGGGTCGGGCCTGATGCTGCAGCCGATGCGGCTGGTGCTCGAGGATTAAACCGCGGTGAAACCGCCGTCCGCGGCCAGCTCGTGGCCGGTGACGAAGGAGGACTGGTCGGAACACAGCCACAGGGCGGCGTTCGCGATCTCGCCCGGTTCGGCGAAGCGGTTCATCGGATGGGCGGCGCGCAGCTTCTTTTCCACCGCGGCTTCGCCGCCGAGGACGCGCGCCAGCATCGGGGTGCGCACCGCGCCGGGGGACACCGCATTAACGCGGATGCCGTCCTTCGCATACTCGGCCGCCGCGCTCTTGGTCAGGCCGGCCAGGGCGTGCTTGCTCGCCGCATAGGCGCCCTGCAAGGGCGCGCCGACCAGGCCGTAGCTGGAAGACAGGTTGACGATGGTGCCCCCGCCCTGCTTGACCATCTGGCGCAGCTGGTACTTCATCGACAGCCAGACGCCCTTCACGTTGACGGCCAGCAGGCGGTCGAACTCTTCCTCGTCGAGCTCGTCCAAGCGCGCGGGCACGGCCTGCAGCGCCGCGCAGTTGACCGCGCAGTCGAGGCGGCCATAGTGGTAGACGGTCTTGTCGAGCAGGGTCTCGACCTCGGCGGCGCGGGTCACGTCGGCCTGCACGAACAAGGCCTTGCCGCCGTTCTCGACGATCATCGCCGCGGTCGCGTGGCCGCCGTCGACCGAGACGTCGGCGATCACCACCGAGGCGCCGGCGCGACCGAACGCCAGCGCCGTCGCGCGCCCGATGCCGCTGGCGCCGCCGGTGACCAGCGCCACCTTGCCCGCGAACGAGATTGCGCCTGGCGCCGCTTTGCTATTGCCCTTCATGTACTACGACTCCTGGACACTTGAAATAAACCTTAAGTGATGCTTAAGGGCAACATCATAGCTGCACGGCCCATATTCATCAATATACCGTCCCCAGGACGCAACGTTTCGGCCAGGGCGGTTCAGGGCGCCTTGACCGCAGCCGCC
>DOUW01000105.1:0-11623 GCA_003520365.1 Massilia sp. | reverse complement strand
CGGTACAGGTAGGAGGTCCAGCCGGTCGCCAGGGCGCCGTCGTCGGCACGGGTCTGCACGCGCTGCTGCATCAAGCCCGACTTGGCGCCGGCCAGTTCGGCGGCGCTGAAGCCGTCCTTGACCGCGCGCGCCAGTTCCTCGCGCACGGCGGCGTCGAGCTTTTGCAGGTTCTGCGGCGCGGCGATGGCGCTGATCATGAAGCTGCCTGCGCGGTCGAGGTCGCCGGCATCGAGCTGCGAGCCGCCGCCATACGACAGGCCGTCCTTCTGGCGGATGCGGTCCATCAGGCGCGAGCGCAGGCCGCCCTCGCCGAACATGTAGTTGGCCAGCATCAGCGCGGGGTAGTCGGGATCGTCGATGTTCAGGTCCAGATTCAGGCGCGCCAGGTAGACGCCGTTTTCCTTGTCCGGGGTGTCGATGGTCTTCGCCAGCGGCGCGATCGCGGCGTAGCGGCGCAGCACCGGGGCCACGTTCTCCTGCGCTTTCCAGGCCCCGAGCAGTTCCTCGACCAGCGGCGCGACGGCGGCCGCGTCGAAGTCGCCGACGATCGCCATCTCGGCCGGCACGCTGCCGTAGTAGCGGCGGTGGAAGTCGGTCAGGTCCGCCAGCTTGGCCGCCTTCAGCTCGGCCATGTCTTCCTCGAAGGTATTCGCATGGCGCACGTCGCCCTCCGGGTAGAGGTCGAAGTGCTGGGACAGCGCGCGGCTGGCCAGGGCCGACGGCTCGTTGCGGCTCGCCTCCAGGCCGACGATGGCCTGGCGCTGCAGCTGCTCGAACTCGGCCTGGGGGAAGCTCGCCTCCTTCAGCACGTGCGCGACCAGGCGCAGCGCCTCGGGCAGGTGCTCGCGCGTGGTCTGGAAGTGGGACAGGCTGCCGGCAATCTTCAGGCGGTCGAACTCGTCGGCCAGCTGCTCGCGGGTGTAGCGGCTGGTGCCGCGCATCAGCATGGCGGCGGTCAGCTCGGGAACCGCGCCCGTGCCGAACAGGTTCTTTTCGTCGCCGATGTGCTGGCGCAGGTCGACCGTGACGGCTTCGCCGCGGTTCTTCTTCGGCAGCAGCGCCAGTTTCACGCCGCCGGCCGTCGCCAGCTGCGTGCGCCGCATGATGTTGGCCTGGCTGGGATCGAAGTCCTCGGACACGAAGGTCGAGGCGCTCGGCTTGAATTTCTCGAGGATGCTCTCGACGCTGGGCGCCGCCGGGACCACCACCCGCTGCGGCGCATCGTCGGGGATGAAGGTGCCGGTGACGCGGTTGTCGCGCCGGAAGTAACGCTTCGCCACCGCCGCCACTTCCTCGGCCGTGATGGTCTTGATGCGCTCGCGCCCGGTGAAGAACAGGCGCCAGTCGCCCAGCGCGATGGTCTCCGACAGCGCCACGCCGACCCGCTGCGGATCGTTCAGGCTCCGCTCCATCTCGTTCTCGTAGAGGCGGCGCACGCGTTCCATCTCGGCCGGCGTCGGCGGCGTGTCGCCGAAGCTCTCCACGGCCTGGGTCAATGCGTCGCGCAGCGGCTCGACCGGCTCGCCCTTCTTGAGCACCGCGCCGACGTACTGCAGGCCGGGCGCATAGCCGGTCTGGCCGAAGCTGAACACCTGGCTGGCCTTGCCCGTCTCGACCAGGCTCTTGTGCAGGCGGCCGGTGGGCACGTCGCCCAGGATGGTCGAGGCAAACGCCATGACGTCGCTGTCGTCGTGGATCGCGGACGGCACCTTGTAGCCCAGCATGACGATCTGGACGTCGCCCTGGCGCCGCACCGCGAAGCTGCGTTCGCCGTCCTGGGGCGGCTCGACCGTCCAGAACGCCGGCAACGTACGCTTCGGTTTCGGGATCGCGCCGAACAGGCGGCTGATCCTGGCCAGGGTGGCGTCGGGATCGAACTTGCCGGCCACCAGCAGCACGGCATTGTCGGGCTGGTAATAGGTGCGGTAGAAGGCTTGCAGGTTGGCGATGCGCACGTTCTCGATATCGCTGCGGTTGCCGATGGTCGAGCGGCCATAGCTGTGCCAGTCGTAGGCCACGCTCTGCATGCGTTTTACCAGTACGCCCGACGGCGAATTCTCGCCGCTCTCGTATTCGTTGCGCACGACCGTCATTTCCGAATCCAGGTCCTTCTGCGCGATGAAGGAACCGGTCATGCGGTCGGCCTCCATCTGCAGCGCCCAGTCCAGGTTGTCCTTCGAAGCCTGGAACACCTCGTAGTAGTTGGTGCGGTCGAGCGAGGTGGTGCCGTTGAAGTCCATGCCGCGGTCGGCGAACTGGCGCGTGATGTCGCGGTTCTTGCGCGAGCCCTTGAACATCAGGTGCTCGAGCAGGTGGGCCATGCCGGTCTCGCCGTAGTTCTCGTGGCGCGAGCCGACCAGGTAGGTCACGTTGACGGTGACGGTGGGACGCGACGCGTCGGGAAACAGCAGGACCTTCAAGCCGTTGGCGAGCCGGTATTCGGTGATGCCCTCGACCGAGGGGCCGAGCGTGACGCCCTTGGGCAGCGGCGCCGCCCAGGCGCTGCCGAGGGTGAAGAAAGCTAAGGCGCCGGCGGTCAGGTGCGCAGGCAGGCCGCGCTGGTAACGCATCAGGTTCATGGGGTCCCGTCAGGTGGTGCGCCCGCGAGGACGCGCAAGCGCCGCCGCCCGGCGACGCGCCAGCGCCGATGGTAACAGATGGCCGATTCGGGTGATGCTGCCGCGCACTATTGCGTCGTGCGAAGATCTAATGGCGAGCGCGTTTTTCGTGGGCCTGCTGGTTGGCGCTGATGCGCGACAGGTCGCCCATTTCCTCGGCCAGGAATTCGAGCAGGTCGTCGGCGCTGACGATGCCGGTCAGGCCGCCCGCCCGGTTCACCAGCGGCACGCGCCGGATGCCGCGCAGGCGCATCTGCTCGATGGTGGCGTAGACGTCGTCGTCCTCGCCGCAGGTCAGGAGATCGTCGCTCATGATGTCGCCGACCTGCAGGCCATCGGGATCGAGCCCGAGCGCGACGACCGACACCACGATGTCGCGGTCGGTGACGATGCCGGCCGGAACCGCCTGGCCGTCGAGATGGTCGACCACGATCAGGTCGCCGACATGGTGCTTGCGCATCAGCAGCGCCGCGCCCTGCACGGTCTCGTCGCGCGCGCAGGTGATGGTCTGGACAGTACAGATTTCGCTGATGTTCATGGTGCCCTCCCCTTTTGTCGACAGGGGCGCAGGCCGGCAGTGCGTCGTAAGGCAGGCAGGTGTTGCCCACCGAACGAAGGCGGCCGTGCCGACACCCTGTAGGTTCAAGCTAATGCGGGAAATGGCAGCCGGCTTGATCTGGCTCAAACCGTGATTCGACCTGCCTACAGTTTTGGATCGCCCGGCAATTCGACGAAGCAGGCATCGACCACTTGCAGGTCGTTATCCTTGGCGAAATTGACGACGAAGTGATAGGCCAGCGGTTCGGCCTTCTGGAGCGCATTGTCCACCACGACGGCCTTGACGCCGTTCACCACGGTCGGATGTACGTAAGGGGAAAACTGGAGGTGGGCATTGCGGCCGCCACTGCCCTCGGGACGGAAGCAGGACATGACCCCGCACAGGCGCTCCGCCCAATCGCTCGGGCGGAACTGCTTGCCTTTATTCGTGATTCCCAGGATGAAGAATTCGCCAGTGGCGCCTTCGTTCCCGGTATGCGGTAACTCGGCCATAGTGCTGCTTGCTGATACAAGAATACTGCGTGGATGAGAACAACGGCAGTATTATATCTTATAGAAGACCTGGGGACGAGTCTTGTCTCGACAACTTTAGGCCGCAGGACCGGCGTCCCCCCTCAACGACGCGGGGCGAACACGCATTGTCGACGACAATGCGCTGGTACGGCGCGGCCTTGCCGCGCCGTCATGGCAGCGTTTCCTGACGTTTAGCCGAGCCAGACCACGCTCGACAAGAGCAGGAGCAGGATCATCCATAGTATCAGGGCGCGCCAGACAAGTCCCACCGTGCTTTGCAGTGCGCGCAGGCTCGGCTCCTCTCCCGGCAGGACATCGGTCTCGACGTCGGACAGGTCCACCGTCGCCGCATCGGCCGGCAACAGTTGCGGGGCATTTTCCTGCGGCGTGCCCAGGCGTACGCCCATCGCCCCGCCGCCAGCGGCCAGGATGATGCCGCGCGATTCGTCGGCCCAGCGGTTGGCGAAGTTGCGCCAGGCATAGATCGCGTCCTCGAAATTGCCGACCACGGCAAAGGCGACCGCGGTCAGGCGCACCGGGATCCAGTCGATCCAGTAGAAGGCCTTGGCGGCGAACTGGCCGAACGCCTCGTTACGCATGTGCTCGGGTTCGTTCCAGGCGCGCGCCAGGTATTCGGACACGCGGTAGAGCACGGCGCAGGCCGGGCCGCCCGGCATCAGGAACCAGAAAAATACGCCGAACACGCTGCGATGGGTGGTGATCAGCGACTTTTCGACGGCGATGCGCGCGATTTCCTGGGCGTCCATGCCGACCGTGTCGAGCCGCGTCCATTCCGCCAGCAGTGCGCGCGCGGTGGCCTCGTCGCCCTGGTTCAGGGCCAACTGGATCGAGGTGAAGTAATGGCTATAGTGGCGGAACCCCAGCGTCAGGTAGACGACGAGCACGTTCCAGGCGAAAGCAAGAAAGACCAGGCCGTAGTATTGCAGTACCCAGTAAATGATGGCGACCGGCAGCACCAGCGTCAGCATCATCAGGATCCATCCCATGCGGCCATTCTTCGGCTCGCCGGCATTGAACCAGCCTTCGATGCGCATCGCGAGCGTCTTGATGCCGCCGTAGACCTGGTTATCCGCGCGCAGGGGCTTCAACTGCTCGATCAGCAGGGCGCACAGAATGGAAAAAAATGTCATGCAAATCCTTCTTTTGTTATGGCAACACTACGCTGCCCGCTACGATAGCGCAGACGCGGGCCATAATCAAATCCGGACTGGTAACTAACTGTGAAGCAAAAGTATCAAGCGCGCAGGAAATGGAACAGGTTCCGCAACATGCCCGCAGTCGCGCCCCAGATGAAGAAGCGCTCGTAGGGCATGGCATAGAAGCTGCGCCGCCCCGCCCCTTCCGGCAGCTCGAAGGACATGCGCTGGTGGTTGGCGCCGTTCATCAGGAAGCCAAGGGGCACCTCGAAGATCTCGGCCACTTCGTTGGGGTCGGCGCGCAGCTCGAACGGCGGCGTCACCAGGGCGACCACCGGGCGCACCCGGTAGGCGCTGGCGGTCACGTATTCCGGCAGCACGCCGACGATCTCGACGTGGCGGCGGTGCAGGCCGATCTCCTCTTCCGATTCGCGCAGCGCGGTCTCGATCGGCGACGAATCGATTTCTTCGGCGCGTCCGCCCGGGAAGCTGATCTGGCCGGCGTGGCTGGTCAAATGCGCGGTGCGCTGGGTGAGCAACACGGTCAAGCCTGTGGGGCGATCGACCAGGGGCACCAGGACGGCGGCGCGGCGCAGCGTCAGGCCAGGCTGGAAAGGCGTTTCCTCCGCGGTTTCAGGGTCCCAGGCGCGGCGCGCCTCGGCAAAACGCGTGCGCAGGCGCGCCGCGGTGAGGAGCGCCGGGTCGACCGGCGGTTCGCCGGCGATGGCATCGACCGGCAGGCGGGGTGGATCGAGAAGCAGCTTGGCCAAAAATATTTCCTTTAAACAAAAAGGAAGAATCAAAAAGAAAAAGGCATCCCGAAGGATGCCTTTTTCATTCCACAGACGCTATTACTCAGCGGCAGTGGTGGTAGCGACGCGGCGCTGCGGCAGTTTCTCTTTGATACGTGCCGATTTGCCCGAACGCTCACGCAGGTAGTACAGCTTCGCACGACGAACGTCGCCGCGGCGCTTGACTTCGATCGAAGCGATCAGCGGGGAGTACAGCTGGAACGTACGTTCCACGCCTTCGCCCGACGAGATCTTGCGAACGATGAAGTTCGAGTTCAGGCCACGGTTGCGACGCGAAATGACGACGCCTTCGTATGCCTGGGCGCGCTTGCGGTTGCCTTCGACGACGTTGACGTTGACGATCACGGTGTCGCCAGGTGCGAAATCAGGAATGTTGCGGCCGAGGCGCGCGATTTCTTCCTGCTCGAGTTGCTGAATCAGATTCATTTCTTATGACTCCAAAAACCATCTTGCCGGCGCTGTACTGGTTGCCCGGTAGAGGATGGGGTTGAACGCACGGGCAACATGCCCGCAGGTCTTGCACCGGGATCGGTGCCTTTTTCCGGCCTGCTCTCAGGAGAGCGTGGCCAAGAACTTTTCGTCGGCTGCCGTGAGGCGGCCCGCCTTGCGCGCCGCATCCAGCAGTTCCGGACGCTTCTTCGCAGTCGCCTCCAGCATGCGCTGGCGGCGCCACTTGGTAATCTCTGCGTGGTTGCCGCCCATCAGGACCGGGGGCACAGGCACGCCTTCGTACACTTCGGGACGGGTGTAGTGCGGCGAATCGAGCAGGCCGTTGACGAAACTGTCTTCGACCGCCGAGGCATCGTCGCCCAGCACGCCCGGCAATTGCCGCACCACCGCATCCATCAAGGCCATCGCCGGCAATTCGCCGCCGGAGAGAACGAAGTCGCCGAGGGAAATTTCCTCGTCGACGACACGGTCCAGCAAGCGCTGGTCGACCGCCTCGTAACGGCCGCAGAGGATGACGAGACCAGGCTCGTCCTTCAGCGCCATCACGCGTTCGTGCGTCAGCGGTTTGCCTTGCGGCGACATGAATACCACGCGCGGCGCGGGCAAGCCGAGTTCGGCCTGGCGCGCCTTGGCCGCATTGATCGTTGCCTCGAGCGGCTTCGCCAGCATCACCATCCCGGGGCCGCCGCCATACGGGCGGTCATCCACGGTGCGGTGGCGGTCCTGGGTGAAATCGCGCGGATTCCACAGCTTCAGGCCCCAGCGTTCCTGCTCGAAAGCGCGCCGGGTCACGCCCGACTGCGTCAATGCGGCAAACATCTCGGGAAACAAGCTCACGACGTCGAACTGCATCGGGACCTCGCTTCGGGTTGGAGGGATCAAAAGTCGAGACCCCAATCCAGGGTAATCTTCTTTTCTTTCAGGTCGACGGTTTTCACGAACTGGTCCACGAACGGAACCAGGCGCTCTACGAGACGCTCTGGCGCCTTGTCGCTGGCTGCCGGATCAGGGACGGGCGCGATGCGCAGGATCGATTGCGCGCCGTTGCTCATCATGTCGATCACCTTGCCCAGGGCTTCGCCCTGCAGGTTGACCGCATCCATGCCGATCAGGTCACTCCAGTAATACTCGTCTTCCTCAAGCTCGGGAAACTGACTGCGCGACACATGGACGGCTGCGCCTTTCAGCGCCTCCGCCAGGTTGCGGTCACTCATCCCGACCAGGGTGGCGACCACGTCGCCGCCATGCATCTTCGCGGTCCGCACGGTGACGGACCGCAGGCTCGGCTTGTCGAGCCACCAGGTTTTCACGTTCAGCAAAGCGTCCGCGTCCACCGAGAACGGAGTAACGCGGATGGCGCCGGCAATGCCGTAGGCGCCTGAGACATACCCGACCTGGGTCAGGTCGTCGGGGGCTTGTGCCCCGCTTGCAGCCGAATCGCTCAAACCAGGAACAGCTTTACTTAGGCAGCCGGGTTCTGCTGGGCAACCAGGCGAGCAACGGTCGGCGACAGTTGTGCGCCAACGCCTTGCCAGTAGGCCAGACGGTCCGCGGTGATCTTCAGGCCGACTTCAGCGCCCGAAGCCATCGGGTTGTAGAAGCCGATGCGCTCGATGAAACGGCCATCGCGACGGTTACGCGAATCGGTTGCAACGATGTTGAAGAACGGGCGCTTTTTTGCGCCGCCACGAGCCAAACGGATAACGACCATAATAATTCCAAAAAGTTGTACTGGACGGAGAAAGCCGACGATTATAGCGCGCAATGCCGCAGATCAGCAAGTGAAATGGTAAAAGGCGGACAACAGGGCGCGCGGTCCCGGCCGAATGGGGCATTATCCCTGATTTTTTGCGCTACCGCTACCTCCCTCCTGGCGCCTTGTCGCCCGTGCATACAAGTTGATACATAGCATTTACATAAAAAATGATGCTTTTGGCACATTTTTGAACCATACTTGCGCCTTCGTGTAACAAATTCCTTTTGGCATGTCACACAAGAACAAGACTTTGGCTACGGCACTGGCATTGACCCTCGGCGGACTGGGCGCGCACCGCTTCTATTTGCACGGAAACGTCGATCGCATTGGTTTGCTGCACGCCTGCAGCCTGCCAATCGCCGGCCTGGTCTATAGCCAGACGGAAGGCAACATGGACGTCTTCTTTGCCCTGCTGCCCCTGCTGCTCTCCTACATCGTCGCCTTCATCGCGGCGCTGGTGATTGGCCTGACGCCGGACGACAAGTGGGATGCGCGCTTCAATCCAGGTTCGGGCACGCGCTCGCGCTCGAACTGGATCCTGGCCGTGCTGCTGGTCGCCGCCCTGATGATCGGCGCCACCGTGCTGATCGCGACCATCGCCCGCTTGTTCGACCTGATGTATACGGGCGGGGCCTACGGCTGACAATGCTGGCCTCTTAAATTCCCTCTGGCCAGCGATAGCGCGGCAGCGTCGCCGGCGGCGTGCCGCTGACGATGACGATCTCGCGCTGGGCCGTCAATTCGATCTCGCCGGGGTCGCCCGTGTAGGGCGTCAGCGTTTCCCTGTCGATGATGTAGAAGCGGATCGGCCCCGCCAGCCCTGCCGTGCCGCTCCCCGCCAAGGGCTGGCGCCACAGGGCGAAGAACTGGCCGAGCGTGAACTTCGTGGGCGCGCTCGCTTCGATATGCACCACGCCCGTCACGTCGTGCGTATGCAGTTCATAGGTGCAGCCGCTGCGGCCGATGTTGTCGGGCAGGCCCTGGCGCACGCCGTCCTTGTAGATCGATACCAGCGCATGGATGTGGTAATTGATGTTGGTCAGGCAGACGATATCGCCGACCGGCTGGCCGGTACCGCTCCAGGTCGGCCAGCCCGGCGGACTGCCGATGGTGGCGGGCACCAGGTCGGTATGACTGTCGGCCAGCGCGAGCGGCGGCGGCTGGGGCGCGGATGGTGGCGGCGGATCGACCTGCGTCGGCGGCGGATCGCTGGCGGCAGGGGAGGAACTGTCGCCGCCGCAGGCGGCCAGCAACAGCGCACAAAAGCTCATGGCGAGATACAGACTGGAACGTGCAATCGTCGGTGACATATCGGCTCCCGGGTTGGCCTGCTCGCGAGAGCGGGCGGGTTCAGTGGATGAGCCGATGTTACGAACGCGGCCGTAACGCTTCGTTTAAGCCAGATCAAGCTCAGCGGATCGGAACCGCAAAACCCGCGGGCGCGGATCCTGCCGACGCTCGCCATGCCATCGGAAAGGCAAGCGGTGCGGAAATCGGGCTCCGCACCGCTTGCGGCGGCAAGCCTGCCGCGACGATGCCGGTGCGCCGCGCATTCCTGCGCACCCGGCGCGCCTGCCGTCAGTGACGGTCCTTCTTCACCTTGCGCGCAGCCTCGACGAGGTCGGCCTGCAGGCGCTCGATGGTGCGCACCTCGACGCTGAGGTGATCGAGGATCGCATTCACGAACGCCAGCTCGGCCGGCGAAGTCCAGCCCGGGTGGTGGATGATGCGCTGCAGCTCCAGCAGGTGCGCCCCGCGGCCGAGCGTGGCCAGCGCGTCGGCCAGGGTCTTGATCGACTTCTCGAGTTCGTGGATGTGGTGCGACGGGGCATCGCGCTCCTTCCTGTCGTCGCGATCGTGCTTGTCGTGCTTGTGGTGATCGTGCTTGTCGTCGTCGTAGTCGCGCACCTTCCAGTATTCGCGGTACTTGTAGTGCTCGCGGTATTCCCCCTTGTCGCGATGCTTGCCGTCGTCATGGTCGTGCCGGTGGCGGCACTCCCTGTCATGGCCATGATCGTGGTCATGGTCGTGGTCGTGGTCGCGATCGTGGCCATTGTCGTGCTTGTCGTCGTACTGATTCTCGGTACCCATGGTGTATCTCCTCGTCGAGCCGCTGAGATCGGGGAGCCGCGCGGCTCATGCGCGGCTTGGGTACAAGTTAGTTCACTAAAGATGAGCTCGCTTTGATCGGAACTAAATTTGCCTTAACTGTCTTATAGGCATATTTTCTTCGATGTAATATGATTTTCAAAGTATGATATTTTCATCTTGAAACATGTTTGCAAAGCATTGCGATCCTGGTCGCGCAGCTTCCCAGGACGGCCGCAGCCATGAAAAAAGCGGCCCGCGGGCTAATGCCAGTCAGTTAAGCTGACTGGCATTTTTCATTGGAAACTTGGATCTGCACTGTTTGACGACTCTGGGATAGGACCGCGTTCGACGTTCTGGCAAGAGATAGGCGCGTGCCTGCTCGCGTAGCAGTGCCAGACGCTTGGGGAAGGTGCCAGGCGTTTGCAGAGGCCAGTGGTACAGGGCCGTGGTAATGGCCAGGGCCAGCCACTGGAAGCTTAGGCGTTGTGGCGGTACGTGTAGTTCATCGGCCATTTGGGCAATTTCATGGCGCAGCAGGTTGTAGGCGATGAGCGTGCCCCATACTTCCTGGCGTACCAGCGCAACTTGCTGCGCAGTGTCGTCGCATTCTTCTGCATGCCTTGTTTGATTTCCCTGAAACCTAATTCGATCTCCCAGCGCTGCATGTAGTGCGCAACGATCTCACGCGCTGGAAAACGGTGCGCGTCCCACAGAGAGGTAAGGTACTGCCGGCGCTCTCCACCAACCATGCAGGTAATGAGTCGTGCTTGCCAATGCGATGGCAAATCCGGTCGCTGCTTGCGTGCCTGCTGGGATACCTCGAAACTCACCAGGCAGTCGTCAGGGGCAAACTGGCAGACCACTTCATAACGCAATCCGCTTCTAGCCCGCATGAGCCAATGTCTTTGCTCACCTGCCTGCTGCCAGTCCAGAAGAAGGGTTGCCGAGAGATAGGCACGATCGAAGATCGTCAACGATCCATCTGGCACCTTATGCATCAGTGATTTGGCAAAGCTCAGCTCTGAGGTGCCGTAGTCGCCAAACTCGGCAGCGCGGATCAGGTGAGTGTAGGTGTCCATCAAGCAGACTGCGCGCAATTGTGGCCAAGCGCCTTTGCAATGCGCGTTCGAGCCTCGGCCAAACTTTTCACCGTTGGCTGGTGTGTCGGGCAGCGACCACACCACGCCGTCGACGGCGTAACTGCGCAACCCATGAAACAGCCCTTGTTCAGGTATGGCAGTGCTCCCCCAGCAGCTTGCCAAGCGTTCGAACAACCATGCCATCGGTGCCTCACCAAGGCGCTCTCGCCCTGCTACAGCAGCACTGGGCACGGGAGCACTGGGTGTCGGGCCCTCGGCCAAATCGAGCTGCTGGACGATATGCCAGATCGGTTCATTGCGAAACAGAGCCAGGCCGATGACCAGCCAGACCATGCGTTCGGCCGGCAAGCGCCGCCGCCGCAATGACACTGTCCTGGTCTGCTGCAAGGCTTCGTCGATCCAGGCTGGATCGATCAGGCTGGCGAAGCGTTCAAACTCATGCGGTGCCAGCTCAGCCGCATAGTCCAGGTCAAGTTGGAGAGCCATAATAAAAAACGGATTCACGTTGATCGTGAATCCGTTTTAGCTCAAACCGCCGACTGGTCAATGCCTTAAGTGACCGGCATTA
>DOUW01000158.1 GCA_003520365.1 Massilia sp. | reverse complement strand
CGTCAGCTCGAGCGTTTCGCCGATGCGCTCGGCCACCGCCAGCCAGGACACCTGGAAGAACAACGAAAAGCCCAGGCCGAACAACAGCAGCAACAGCAGGGTCGCGCCGGTGGAGCCGAAGGCCGCCTGCGAGGCGTGGCCGAGCAGCTGGCCGAGCACGCCGCCGGGCGCGCGCGGCAGGTCGACGTCCCAGGACCACATGCGCAGGTATTCCAGGCCGACGCTGCCGGCGAACATCAGGGCGAAACCGATCCAGCGGATGATGAACTCGTCCTGGTGTTCCGGCTCGCGCGGTTGCGGATTCTTGTCGGTCAGGCGGCGGTAGCCGCGCCAGACGACGCGCAGGAACAGCACGCCCCACCACCAGGCGGAAAAGCCGAAGATGAACAGCAGCAGGTCGGCCAGCCAGGCGCCGGCGCTGCCGCCGAGGTTGGCGATCGCTGGCACCGTGTTGGCGTGCGACCAGCCCGGGTCGCCCTTGTTGTAACTCAACAGGATCAGGACGAAATACAGGAACGCGACCGCCGTGGCGATCCAGCGCGCCTCGAGCAGCAGACGCGCGAGCCTGCCCGGCAGCGGCGCGCGTGCCGGATTGCGGGGGACGTTCGAGGGAGGGGCGGAACTCTTCTTGCTCATGCTGGGTGATGCTGTTCTGTTCGCGGAATGCGGAATCCATCCATTCTAAGGCATATATTGCCGAGACGGCCTCATCATTCATGCTCGTGCGCATCATCGTCTATAATCGTTGTTGTTTCCGGCGACCTTGATTCTGGTCGCCGCGCCCCCAGTTTCCCATTTTCCACATCATTACTTCGCTCCCCATGACCACTAAGAAACACGCCAAAGTCCTGATCCTCGGTTCCGGTCCGGCCGGCTACAGCGCCGCCGTCTACGCCGCCCGCGCCAATCTGAGCCCGATGCTGGTCACCGGCGTCGAGCAGGGCGGCCAGCTGATGACCACTACCGACGTGGAAAACTGGCCGGGCGATCCGCTGGGCGTACAGGGCCCGGAGCTGATGCAGCGCCTGCTGCAGCATGCGGAGCGTTTCAACACCGAGATCGTGTTCGACCACATCCACACGACCTTCCTGAACGAAAAACCGATCCGCCTGCTCGGCGACTCGCACGAATTCACCTGCGACGCCCTGATCATCGCCACCGGCGCCTCGGCCCAGTACCTCGGCCTGGAATCGGAACAGGCCTTCATGGGCCGCGGCGTGTCGGCCTGCGCCACCTGCGACGGCTTCTTCTACCGTAACCAGGAAGTGGCGGTCATCGGCGGCGGCAACACCGCGGTCGAGGAAGCCCTGTACCTGGCCGGCATCGCCTCGAAGGTCACTTTGATCCACCGCCGCGACAAGTTCCGCGCCGAGCCGATCCTGGTCGACCGCCTGATGGCCAAGGTTGCCGAAGGCAAGATTGCGCTGGAACTGAACCACACCCTGGACCAGGTCGTCGGCGACGACAGCGGCGTGACCGGCCTGAAGCTGAAGTCGACCGTCGACGGCGCCGCCAAGGACCTGACCGTGCACGGCCTGTTCGTGGCGATCGGCCACAAGCCGAACACCATGATCTTCGAAGGCCAGCTCGACATGCACAACGGCTACATCAAGACCCGCAGCGGCACCGAGGGCATGGCGACCGCCACCAGCGTACCGGGCGTGTTCGCGGCCGGCGACGTGCAGGACCACATCTACCGCCAGGCGATTACCAGCTCGGGCAGCGGCTGCATGGCCGCGCTGGACGCCCAGCGCTACCTGGAAGCCCTGGGGGAATAAAGGAAGCACGATGGCGGGCATGAAGGACTTCGGCGACCTGAAATCCCTGCGCGACAAGCTCAAGGAAGAGGAGCGCCTGCGCGCCATCGAACAAGCCAGGCGCGAGCGGCAGGAAAGGATCGCGCGCGAGCGCGCGGTCGAGTTCCGCGGCGCCATGGAAGGCGTCACCAAGATGCCGGGATCGGACCGCTACGTCTACCGCCCGGTACAGGAAGCCCTGCTGCGCGCCACGCCGGAACAGCGCAGGCTGAGCCAGGAGGAAGACGACGCCCTGGTGCTGCAGGAGTCCCTGTCCGACCTGTTCGACGTCGACGGCCTGCTCGACGACGATCCGACCCTGAGCTACGCCCGCGAGGGCGTCGGTCCCGATGTGGTGAAAAAGCTGCGCAAGCGCCACTGGCCGGTGCAGGACGAACTCGACCTGCATGGCATGACGCGCGACGTGGCACGCGGCCAGCTCGGCGATTTCCTGCGCCGCTCGACCCGCCGCGGCGTGCGCTGCGTGCGCATCATCCACGGCGTCGGCTATGGCTCGCCGGGCGGCGAGCCGGTGCTGCGCTCGATCGTGCACAGCTGGCTGGTGCAGAAGGACGAGGTCGTGGCCTTCTGCGTGGCCAATCGCAACGACGGCGGCAACGGCGCCCTGATCGTGCTGCTCAAGCCGGCGCTGGACCTCTGATCACGCTCGGACAACGCTCTGACATGAGCCGGTAAGTGAAGCGCCCGCGTCGCGTGTAGAATGCGACCGTAGCCGCTGGTGCGGCCCACCCGAACATAAGGGACATTCTTTGAAGTCGCTGCCGGCCACCCCAATGCCCGCACCCAGCCAGGTCGACCTGGCTTCGTGCGCGGACGAACCCATTCATATTCCCGGATCGATCCAGCCGCACGGCTTCCTGCTGTTCATGGACGCGGCCGGCCGCATCGAGGGCTGGAGCGCCAACGCTCCCGACGTCCTGGCCGGCCACCTGCAGCCCGGCCTGGCCTACACCGCCCTGCCCCTGCCCGCCGCCTGCGCCGAGCTGATCGCCGAATGCATCGACTTGCTGGCCGAAGGCGAATACGCCCCGGCCGTGGCCGCGGTGAGCATCGAAGGGCACGACTACGACGCCATCGTCCACGGCAGCCACGGCCGCGTCATTGCCGAATTCGAAAGCCGCGACGTCCCGGCCGATACGGTAGCGCTGTTCGCGGTCAAGGCGCACAGCTCGATCGAACGCGTGCGCCGCCAGCGCAATATCGAGGGCCTGCTGGAAACCGCGGTGCGCCAGGTGCGCGAGTTCACCGATTTCGACCGCGTCATGGCTTACCGCTTCCGCGCGGACGACAGCGGCGACGTGGTAGCCGAGGCGCGCCGCGACGACCTGGTGCCCTACCTCGGCCAGCGCTATCCGGCCGGCGACATTCCGGCCCAGGCGCGTCGCCTGTACGTCCTGAACACCCTGCGCATGATCGCCGACATCGGCTATACCCCGGTACCCCTGCTGGGCGCGCCGGGCGCGGCGCCGCTCGACATGAGCTTCGGCGTGCTGCGCAGCGTCTCGCCGGTGCACGTCGAATACCTGCAGAACATGGGCGTGTGCGCCTCGATGAGCGTGTCGATCGTCATCAACGGCCGCCTCTGGGGACTGATCGCCTGCCACCACATGGCCCCCAAGCGGGTGCCGCACGCGATCCGCATGGCGGCCGACGTGCTGGCCCAGGTCATGGCCTCGACCGTGCAGAGCATCGAGGCGCGCCTGGACGCCGAGCTGGTCGAGCAGTCGGCGAATGTGCGCACCGCGCTGGTCGAATCCCTGCTGATCGACGAGGAACCGCTCGATGCGCTGGCGCGCCATGGCGACGCCCTGCTGGCGGCGACCCGCTCGCAAGCCCTGGTGAGCGTCCACAACGGCAAGATCATCAGCCGTGGCCCGATCGAACGCGGGATCGCCGAGGCGATCGTGCGCGCCCTGCCCGAAGACGCCAGCGACATCCTGGTGCGCGACAAGCTCGACGAGTGGCCGGCCGAGTTGCGGGCCACGCTGGGCAAATGGGCCGGCCTGCTGGGCCTGCCCTTCGACCCACCCGGCGGCGGCTGGTGCCTGCTACTGCGCACCGAGCAGATCGAGCATATCTCCTGGGGCGGCCGTCCTGAAAAGCTGAAACAGGTCGGCCCGCTGGGCGAACGCCTGACGCCGCGCGGCTCCTTCGACGCCTGGCACGAAACGGTGCGCGGCCACGCCCATCCGTGGGAAGCCACGGTGCTGGCCAACGCGCGCCTGACCCAGTCCGAACTGCTGCGCGCCTCGAACGCGCGCCGCGCGCAGACGGAATCGACGCGCGCCCAGCTGCTGGCGATGCTCGGCCACGACCTGCGCGACCCGCTGCACTCGATCAACATGGCCGGCACCCTGCTCGAACGCGGCAGTACCCAGCCGACCCTGGGCCGGCGCATCCAGTCCTCGAGCAACCGCATGCAGCGCCTGATCGGCCAGGTGCTCGACATGAGCCGCATCGACGGCGGCCTGGGGCTGGGCATGGTGCTCGAACCGGTCGACCTCTCGACCCTGGTCGAGGACCTGATCGACGAATCGCGCATGGCCTACCCGACCATCGCGTATTCGTTCGCCAAGCCGGGCTCGATCTGCGTGCGCGCCGACGGCAGCCGCCTGGCCCAGGTGCTGTCGAACCTGCTCAGCAATGCGCGCCACCACGGCGAGGTCGGCCGTCCGATCGCGACCACGCTGACACAGGAACACGGCTGGGCGGTGCTGGAAGTGGCGAACGCCGGCGCCCCGATCCCACCGGACGTGGCGGCCTCGCTGTTCAACCCCTTCAAGCGCAGCTCGCTGCACAACCCGCGCAACCGCACCGGCATGGGCCTGGGGCTGTATATCGCGGCCCAGATCGTGCGCGAGCACCAGGGCGAAATCGCCTATCGCCACGAGAACGGCCAGGTCGTGTTCACGGTGCGCCTGCCGCTGGCGGAGATGGAGCGCGCCGGCCCGACCTAAGGGATAGGCGCTAAGCACGCGCCGCACTTTCGCGCGATGCTGTTGGCATGTTAGGCTTGCATCATGCCAACAGCACCCTGCCCTGCATGACCCTCATCAAGTTCATCGAGATCGTGGCGATCCTCGTCGGCGCGTTTTCCGGATTCATCGAAGCGCGTCGCAAACGCATGGACCTGGTGGGCGTGTTTACGGTCGCCTTCATCGCGGCCTTCGGCGGCGGCACCCTGCGCGACATCCTGCTCGACCGCCGTCCGCTGTTCTGGGTCACGCACCAGGAGTACGCGATCGCCATCTTCGTGCTGGCCCTGATTGCATCGCCCCTGATCCGCACCCTGCGCCACATCGTCTCGGAACGCCTGATCGTGATCGCCGACGCGGTCGGCCTCGGCCTGTTCTCGATCGCCGGCGTCTCGGCCGCGCTGGACGCGAACATGCCCTTGTTTATTGCTTCGATGATGGGCGTGATCACGGGGATCTTCGGCGGCGTGCTGCGCGACATCGTCTGCAACGAGGTGCCGATGGTGTTCAGGGACGGCAAGCCGTATGCGATCTGCGCGTTTCTCGGGAACTGGATGTTCCTGCTGATGGGGCTGTATACCAGCGTGTCGCACGATTTCGCGCTGTGGAGCAGCGCGCTGTTCATCAGCGTGCTGCGCTTGATTACCTGGAAGTTCGATATCCAGATGGGGCGCTGAGCGGGTTTTCGTAGGGTGGGCACTTGTGCCCACGCGGCTTCACCCGACGATCTGACGCGGCGCCAACTGGAACGCCGCATGCATCGGCCTACCGGACTGCATTTCGACCCCTCACGGTTCGACCGCGTGGGCTCAAGAGCCCACCCTACAAAAGCGACAAACCAAACGACCTTACACCGCGTCCGGTCCGGTCTCGCCGGTACGGATGCGGATCACCTGCTGCACATCCTGGACAAAAATCTTGCCGTCGCCGATCTTGCCGGTGCGGGCGGCCTTGATGATCGCGTCGACCACCTGGTCGACGATGCCGTCGTCGACCACCACCTCGATCTTCACCTTCGGCAGGAAGTCGACCACGTATTCCGCGCCGCGATACAGCTCGGTGTGGCCCTTCTGGCGGCCAAAGCCCTTCACTTCCGTGACCGTCAAACCGGTGACGTTGACGTCGGCCAGGGCCTCGCGCACTTCGTCCAGCTTGAAAGGTTTGATCACGCAGGTAATCTGTTTCATGTCTGCTCCTTTTCTAATAATGGTGTTCAGTCGGGGATCTTCGCCAGCTCGTCGAGCCACACGGTCGCTTCCGAGTCGCTCGGGGCGCGCCAGTCGCCGCGCGGCGACAGCGAGCCGCCGTTGCCGACCTTCGGCCCGTTCGGCACGCAGCTGCGCTTGAACTGGCTGGTCTTGAAGAAGCGCCACAGGAAGATGCCGAGGTTGCGCTTGATCGCGCCCAGGTCGTATTCGTTGCGCGCGCCGTTCTCGTCGGGCCAGCGGCCCGCCAGGCGCGAATGCCAAGCGCTGTAGGACAGGAAGGCGACCTTCGACGGCGCGAAGCCGTAGCGCAGCGTGTAGTAGAGGTTGAAGTCCTGCAGCTCGTAGGGGCCGATCACGCTTTCGGTGATCTGGGCCGGCTTGTCGTCGCCTTCTTTTCCCGGCACCAGCTCGGGGCTGATCTCGGTGCCGAGGATGTTCAGCAGCACCTCGGCGCCGCCGGCCACCACCGATCCGGTCTCGGCCACCCAGCGCACCAGGTGCGTGATCAGGGTCTTCGGCACGCTGGCGTTCACGTTGTAGTGCGACATGTGGTCGCCCACGCCATAGGTGCACCAGCCCAGCGCCAGTTCGGACAAATCCCCGGTACCGATCACGATCGCGCCCAGGTGGTTCGCGAGCCGGAACAGGTGATTCGTGCGTTCGCCCGCCTGCACGTTCTCGAAGGTGACGTCGTACTGCTCCTTGCCTTCGGCGAAGGGGTGGTTCAGGTCCTTCAGCATCTGCAGGCAGCTCGGGCGGATGTCGATTTCCTGGGCCGTGCAGCCGACCACGCGCATCAGGTCGTGCGCCTGCTTCAGCGTGCGGCCGCTGGTGGCGAAGCCCGGCATCGTGTAAGCCAGTATGTTCGTACGCGGCAGGCCGAGGCGGTCCATCGCCGCGGCGCAGACCAGCAGCGCGTGGGTCGAATCCAGGCCACCGGAGACGCCGATCACGACCTTCTCGATGCCGCTGGAAGACAGGCGCTGGATCAGGGCCTGGACCTGGATGTTGTAGACCTCGGTGCAGCGCTCGTCGCGCAAGGCGCGGTCGGCCGGCACGTAGGGGAAGCGCTCGATCTCGCGGTCCAGAGGCAGCGTGCGGTCCAGCGGCAGCGCCAGGGTGAAGCGCTGCACGCGGAACTTCTTCACCTCGTCCGCATGGCGGCGCGCCGACTGCGCGAAGGTGGTGGCGCGCATGCGCTCCTGCGACAGGCGCTCCAGGTCGACGTCGGCGAAGATGATGTGCGACTCGTCGAGGAAGCGCTGCGACTCTGCCAGCAGCTCGCCCTTCTCGTAGATGATGGACTGGCCGTCCCAGGCCATGTCGGTGGTCGATTCGCCGCGTCCGGCCGAAGTGTAGAGGTAGGCCGCCATGCAGCGCGCCGACTGCTGGCTGACCAGCTGGTGGCGGTAGGTGCTCTTCCCGACCAGCACGTTCGAGGCCGACAGGTTGACCAGCACCGTGGCGCCCGCCATCGCCGCGAACGAGGACGGCGGCACCGGCACCCAGACGTCTTCGCAGATCTCGACGTGGAAGCGCAGCAGCGGGAAGTTCTCGACCTCGAACACCTGGTTCGGGCCGAAGGGGACAAGTTCGCCGAACAGCTCGACGCTGTCGACATTCGCACTGTCGGCGGCGCTGAATTGGCGCGACTCGTAGAACTCGCCGTAGTTCGGCAGGAAGCTCTTCGGCACCAGGCCGTGCACGCGTCCGCCCGCGACCACGGCCGCACAATTGAACAGCTGGTGATTGACCCGTAGTGGCAGGCCCACTACCATCGCCACAGGCAGTTCGCGCGAGGCCTCGACCACGGCGGCCAGGCCCTCCTCGCAGGCGTCCAGCAGGGCGCGCTGGTGGAACAGGTCATCGCAGCTGTAGGCCGACAGGCCCAGTTCCGGGAAGGCGACCAGGGCCGCGCCCTGGTCCGCGGCCTGGCGCGCCAGTGCGATGGTCTGCTCGACGTTGTAGGCCGGGTCGGCGATGCGGCAGCGTGGAATGGCCACCGCCACGCGCGCGAACTGGTGTGAATACAGGTTAAAGAATCGGTTGTTCATCTCGACGTCTTTCGCATAGCAGGCAGTGCGGGAGCGGACCTGCTCACCGCACTCTTCTAGTTATGGAAGCAATTTTGAACGCAAATAATCATTATCGCACGCATATCGTTTCTTCCTTGTCCGAGATCGGGCAGGCCGCCTGGGATGGACTGCTCGCGCTCCAGGATGAGCAGAACCCTTTCCTGTCCTACGCCTTCCTGCACGCGCTGCACGAGTCCGGCAGCGCGTGCCCGGAAACCGGCTGGCAGCCGCAGTACATCGCGCTCTACGACGGCGACGCGCTGGCCGCCGCCCTGCCCCTCTACGTCAAGGGCCATTCCTACGGCGAATACGTGTTCGACTGGGCCTGGGCCGATGCCTACCGGCGCCACGGCCTCGAGTACTACCCCAAGCTGCTGAGCGCGGTTCCCTTCACGCCGGTAGCGGGGCCGCGCCTGCTGGCGCGCGATGCCGCTGCGCGCGCAGCCCTGATCGAGGTGCTGGTCGCCACCCAGCAGGCGACGGACGTGTCGTCCACCCACGTCCTGTTCCCGCCCGAGGAACATGCGCGCCAGCTGCAGGACGCCGGCTTCCTGCTGCGCAGCGGCGTGCAGTTCCACTGGCTGAACGCGGGCTATGCCAATTTCGAGGATTTCCTGGCGACGCTGGAGCAGAAGAAGCGCAAGAACATCCGCGCCGAGCGGCGCAAGGTGCGGGAAGCCGGCGTGACGCTGCGCCGCGTACGTGGCGTGGACGCGCTGGAGTCGGACTGGCGCTTCTTCAACCGCTGCTACCGCCACACCTATGCCGCGCATTATTCGACGCCCTACCTGAACCTCGATTTCTTCCTGCGCATCGGCCGGACGATGCCCGAGAATATCCTGCTCGTGATCGCCGAGCGCGACGGGCGGCCGATCGCGTCCTCGCTCGTGATCCACACTAAGGAGACCCTGTACGGACGCTACTGGGGAGAGATCGAGCACGTGCCCTGCCTGCATTTCGAGGCCGCCTATTACCAGCCGCTGGAGTTCTGCATCGAGCAGGGCATCCAGACCTTCGAGGGCGGCGCCCAGGGCGAACACAAGATGGCGCGCGGGTTCCTGCCGACGCGCACGTATTCGGCGCACTGGCTGGCCCATCCCGCGTTCGCGGATGCGATCGAGCGCTTCCTGGAACGGGAAGCGGGCGGGATCGACGATTACGTGGACGAGCTGAACGAGCGCAGTCCCTTCCGTAGCCGGGGCTGAGCGTGCCCGCCTCGCCCGCCGCTTGAACGCGTGGGCGGCGCACTGGCCGCCCACGCGCCTGCCGAGGTCGAGCCGCCCACCCTACACGAACAGCCCCGGCTGGCTGTCGGCGTAGTCGCGCAGCAGGTTCCACACCACCTTCACCCGGCGCAGGCGGTAGAGGTCGGTCGGCGCGGCCAGCCAGAACGAGCGCTCGGCGAAGAAATCGGGCAGCACCTTGACCAGGCGGCCGTCGTCCGGCACCGCGTAGGGCGGCGCCATCATCAGCCCCATGCCGAGCGAGGCCGCTTCGATCTGCGCCGTCATGCCCGAGCAGCACAGGCGCCGGCGCGGCGTGAAGCCCAGTTCGCCCATGTAGGACAGCTCGCGGCTGGCCAGGCGGTCCTGCACATAGTCGACGAAGTAATGCCGGGCCAGGTCGGCCTGCTCGTGGATCGGCGGATGCCTGGCCAGGTAGCCGGGCGAGGCGTACAGGTAGAAGCGGAACGAGGCCAGGCGCGTGACCATGTAGCGGCCGGTGGTGGGCGGGTCCAGCATCACCCCCAGGTCGGCCTCGCGGTTGGCGAGATTGGCGAAGCTCGGCAGCGCCAGCAGGTCGATCGACAGGTCGGGATTGGTCTCGATCAGGTCGGCCAGCAGCGGCGCCACCACCTTCACCCCGAACACTTCGGGCACGCCCAGGCGCACCACGCCGTGCGCCGCCACTTCCGCCCCGCCGAGCTGCTCGGCCGCGGCCAGCGCGGCGCCCTCCATCGCTTCCGCATGCGGCAGCAGCGCGTGGCCCATCTCGGTCAGTTCGTAGCCCTCGCGCGAGCGGTCGAACAGGGTCGAGCCGAGTTCCTTTTCCAGGCGGTCGATGCGCCGCGCCACTGTCGTGTGCTCGACGTCGAGACGGCGCGAGGCGCCCGACAGCGTGCCCGCGCGCGCCAGTTCGAGGAAGAATCGGAGGTCGGTCCACTCAGGCAGCGTATTCATCGGCGCACTTGTTTAATATCAAGATGACATATTGTGCACTAGTGCACATTCCTCCTGCAATCAAAACCCATCCCATGCACCGCGGACGCGCAAATTGTGCAGCCGCAGCATTTTCCCTCGGCGAGAAATGCACCACGACCGCGCATCGGCTTGTGCAAATTCGCACAGTCGGTGGGCGGATTGTTATCTTTTCAGCCAGAACCAGGCGAGGCAAACTGCTGAGCGTGCAGGATCGAGCTAAATCGGGAGCCGAAAGCGCGAGCTGTTCGCGAGCATGTCCGCCATTCCAAAATCAGGAGACAACGATGCGTCTGACAAAGAAAAAAATGAAGCTGCTCAACCGTTCCGCCGCGGCCCTGCTGGTCCTGTCCAGCAGCGCGATGGGCGCCGCCCACGCCCAGGAGGCGAGCGGCGCCCCGGCGCCTGACGGAGAAGCAGCCGCCGAAGTCCAGAAAGTGGTCGTCACCGCGCGCCGCCGCGAAGAGTCCTTGCAGGACGTGCCGGTATCGGTCACGGCCTTTTCCGCCGACCAGCTGTCCAAGCAGGCCACGCCGGACGTGACCGCGCTCGCGCTATCGCTGCCGAACACCACGCTGAAAGCCTCGCGCGCCACCAACTCCACGCTGACCGCCTTCATCCGCGGCGTCGGCCAGGCCGACCCGCTGGCCGGCTTCGAGTCGGGCGTCGGCATCTACATCGACGACATCTACCTGGCGCGTCCGCAGGCCGCCGTGGCCGACATCTACGACGTCGAACGCATCGAAGTGCTGCGCGGTCCGCAGGGCACCCTGTACGGCCGCAACACGATCGGCGGCGCGGTCAAGTACGTGACCCGCAAGCTCGGCCCGAAACCCGACCTGCGCCTGCGCGCCACCGCCGGCACCTACGGCCAGATCGAAGGCGTGGCCACGGCCAGCACCCCGGTCTCCGACACCGTCCGCGTCGGCGGCACGGTGGCCCGCTTCAAGCGCGACGGCTTCGGCACCAACCTGTACACCGGCGCCGAGAACTACGACAAGGACGTCACCGCGCTGCGTCTGTCGGCCGAATTCACCCCGACCCCGGACCTGTTCATCCGCATCGCCGGCGACGCCACCCGCGACGAGTCGAACCCGAAGAACGGCCACCGCCTGACGGTGGGCCGCACCAGCGGCGCGCCGATCCTGGACAACGAATTCGACACCCGCGCCAACCTGACCCGCGCCCTCGGCCACGAGCAGGAAGTCAAGGCGCACGGCGTCTCGGCGCTGGTCGAATACCAGATCGACGACCAGCTCAGCGTCAAGTCGATCACGGCCAGCCGCAAGGACAAGTCGTGGGCGCCGATCGACTTCGACGCCCTGCCGACCGTCGACATGGAAGTGCCGGCCCTGTACACCAACAAGCAGTTCAGCCAGGAGTTCCAGCTGAGCTACACGAGCGAGCGCCTGCAGGGCATCGCCGGCGTCTACTACATGGACGCCAACGCCTACAACAAGTTCGACACCATCCTGGCCGGTGCCTTCCCGAGCTCGACCTTCACCAGCGGCGACATCGACACCAAGGCCTGGGCCGCCTACTTCGACGGCAGCTACAACGTCAACGCCGCCCTGTCGGTCTCGCTGGGCGGCCGCTACACGGTCGACGAGCGCACCGCCTCGATCTACCGCCAGATCTTCCTGGGCCTGGCCGGCTCGCCGGAGATGGGCAACCCGGGCGCGATCCTGTTCCGCACCGACACCGACTTCCGCAACGGCACCCTGCAGCGCAAGGACAAGAAGTTCACCCCGCGCGTCGCCGTGAACTACAAGCTGAGCAGCGACCACAACGTCTACGCCTCCTACTCGGAAGGCTTCAAGGGCGGCGGCTTCGATCCGCGCCTGAACATGGTCGGCACCCGCCTGACCGACGCCCAGGCACGCGCCGGCTACGAGCCCGAAACCATCGAGACCTACGAGCTGGGCCTGAAGTCGGCCTTCGACGGCGGCCGCATCACGACCAACGCCGCCGTGTTCTACAGCGACTACCAGGACGTGCAGATCCCGGGCTCGGTCGCCATCGACACCAACGGCGACGGCCGCGACGACAGCTTCGCCGGCGTGACCACCAACGCCGGCAAGGCCAAGATCAAGGGCCTGGAATTGGAGGCGATCGCCAACCTGACGCGCGACTTCATGATCGCCGGCATGTACAGCTACATCGATGCCGAGTACAAGGAGTACATCGTCAACGGCCTGAACGTGGCCGACCAGCGCTTCTTCCAGAACACCCCGAGGAGCTCGGCCAACCTGCGCGCCAACTACGACATCGCGCTGCCGCTGCTGGGCCGCAACGGCAAGCTGTCGCTGATCGGCAGCGCTTCGTACAAGGGCGCCATCCATCAATTCGAGTACGCCTCGGTGCTGGACGAGGAGTCCTACACCCTGTACGACGCGAGCGTCGTCTGGACCCGTGCCGACGGCAAGATCCGCGCCGGCATCCACGGCAAGAACCTGAGCGACAAGCGCTACAAGACCGCCGGCTACTTCTTCCCGACCCTGGGCAACGAGGGCACGCTGACGGCCTTCTACGGCAATCCGCGCACGGTCTCGGCCACGCTCGAGTACCGCTTCTAAGCGTCGCTTCCAAGTTCCAGTACCACCAACCAGGACAGCGCGCCGCCTTCCGCACGGGGCGGCGGCGCGCCCCTCTTCCCTTCCATCGCGGAAGACCCGAACAGGATTTCCCCAGCGTGCTTAACTTCACTCCAATCAGTTTTCAGAGCAGCGACGGACTGGCGTTGTATGCACGCGACTACGCCGCCCAGGCCGACGACACCCGCCCGCCNNCCGCCCCCCTTCCCGGCGCGTCTGCCCGTGGTTTGCCTGCACGGCCTGACCCGCAACTCGGCCGACTTCGACGAGCTGGCGCCGGCCATTGCGCGCATGGGCCGGCGCGTGATCGCGCCCGACGTGCGCGGCCGCGGCCACTCGGCGCACGACGCCGATCCCGACAACTACAACCCGAACGTCTACGCCGGCGACGTCGTCAAGCTGCTGCACGACCTGGGCATCGCGCGCGCCGTCTTCGTGGGCACCTCGATGGGCGGCCTGATCACCATGACGCTGGCCATGCGCCATATCGACCTGATCGCCGGCGCCGTCCTGAACGACGTCGGCCCCGTGCTCTCGACCCGCGGCCTGGCGCGCATCGCCGGCTACGCCGGGCGCTGCAACACCCTCTCGTCCTGGCAGGACGCGGCCGGCTACCTGAAGGACATCAACGCCTGCGCCTTCCCCGACAGCCCGGACGAGGAATGGGACAAGTGGGCGCGGCGCGCCTTCGCGCCCGACGCCGCCGGCAAGCTGGCCCTGCGCTACGACCCGAATATTGCGCTGGCATTGCAAACGGGTAAACTGCGGCCGACATCGCTGGCATCGCGCATGGCCTTCCGGCGCCTGGCGCACCGTCGCCCCACCCTGCTGGTCAGGGGTGCATTGTCGGACCTGGTGGAACCGCAGCAGGCCGCGTGGATGCGGCAGGCCGCGCCCACCATGGACTACACCGAAGTGCCGAACGTCGGCCATGCGCCGATGCTCACCGAACCGGAAGCGCTGGGCGCGATCCGCCAGTTCCTGTCGCGGCTTCCTTAAAAAAACAGAATCAGAATCACAGGAGACAACCATGAACCACCCGATCAAGCCCCGCATCAAGCCCGGCATCAAGCCCGGCATCAAGCCTCTCATCAAGCCCCTGAGCGCAGCCATGCTGGCCGCCTTCGCCGCCGGCGCCGCGCCGCTCGCGCTGGCCGCCGGCCCCGACCTGAAGGTCGCCCTCATCGCCGGCAAGACCGGGGCGCTCGAAGCCTATGCCAAGGAGACCGAGACCGGCTTCATGATGGGCCTCGAGTATCTCACCGGCGGCAAGATGGAAATCAACGGCCGCAAGCTGAAGGTCATCGTCAAGGACGACCAGAGCAAGCCGGACCTGGGCCGCACCCTGCTGGCCGAAGCCTACGGCGACGACAAGGCCGACATCGCGGTGGGCACCACCTCCTCGGGTTCGGCGATCGCGATGCTGCCGGTGGCCAAGGAATACAAGAAGGTGCTGATCATCGAGCCGGCCGTGGCCGACGCCATCACCGGCGAGAAGTGGAACAAGTACGTCTTCCGCACCGCGCGCAGTTCCATGCAGGATGCGCTCGCGGCAGCGAGCACATTGAAGGGCGGCAGCGTCGCCTTCCTGGCCCAGGACTACGCCTTCGGGCGCGACGCCATCAAGGCCGGCAAGGAAGCACTCAGCGCCACCGGCAGCAAGGCCAGGGTGGTGCACGAGGAATACGCGCCGGCCACCACCACCGACTTCACCGCCTCGACCCAGCGCCTGTTCGACGCCCTGAAGGACAAGCCGCAGCCGCGCGTGCTGGGCATCGTCTGGGCCGGCCCGAACCCGATGAACAAGATCGCCGACATGAAGCCCGAGCGCTACGGCATCGCGCTGGCCCCCGGCGGCAACATCCTGCCGGTGATGAAGACCTGGAAGAGCTACGCCGGCACCGAAGGCACGATCTACTACTACTACGCCTTCCCGAAGAACAAGATGAACGACTGGCTGGTCGCCGAGCACCAGAAGCGCTTCAAATCCCCGCCCGACATGTTTACCGCCGGCGGCTTCGCCGCCGCCAGCGCCGTCTTCAACGCGCTCTCGAAGGTCCCGGACCGCAGTGGGAAAATTGACAGCGAAAAGCTGGTCGCCGCGATGGAAGGCATGAGCTTCGACACGCCGAAGGGCACGATGAGCTTCCGCAAGGAAGACCACCAGGCGATCCAGTCGATGTACCACTTCCGCATCAAGAAGAACCAGGCCAACGAGTGGGACCTGCTGGAACTGGTGCGCGAGATCCCGGCCAGCGAGATGCCGCTGCCGGTCAAGAACAAGCGCTGACATGGCGGCCACCAACGCACAGCAGCCTTCGCTGTCGACGCGCGACCTGACGATCCGCTTCGGCGGCCACGTCGCGGTCAACGCGGTGACGGCGGACTTCTTCCCGGGGACGCTGACGGTGATCGTCGGCCCCAACGGGGCCGGCAAGACCACCTACTTCAACCTGGTCTCGGGCCAGCTCCCGGCCACCTCCGGCCAGGTGCTGGTGAACGGCCAGGACGTCACTCGCCATGGCGCCGCGCGCCGCACCCGCCTCGGCATCGGGCGCGCCTTCCAGCTCACCAACCTGTTCCCCAACCTGACGGTGATGGAGAACGTGCGCCTGGCCGTGCAGAGCCGCGCCGGCCTGGGGATGAACATGTTCTCGGTCTGGTTCGGCCACAAGGAGCTGATCGAGCGCGCCGAGCATTACCTGGAGCGCGTGGCGATGTCGCCTAAGCGCGACGCCCGCGTCGGCGCCCTGTCGCACGGCGACCAGCGCAAGCTGGAGGTGGCGATCCTGCTGGCGCTGGAGCCGTCGATCCTGATGTTCGACGAGCCGACCGCCGGCATGAGCGTGGACGAGGTGCCGGTCGTGCTCGACCTGATCCAGGCCGTCAAACGCGACGCGAACAAGACCGTGCTGCTGGTCGAACACAAGATGGACGTGGTGCGCCAGCTGGCCGACCGCATCATCGTGCTGCACAACGGCACCCTGGTCGCGGACGGCATGCCCGCCGAAGTGATGCAATCGAAGATCGTACAGGAAGCCTATCTTGGAACACCCGAAACCGAACCCGCAGCCGCCATCGCCTGAGCAGGCCGGCGCACCGCTGCTCACGCTCTCCGGCGTGCACACCCACATCGGCCAGTACCACATCCTGCAGGGCGTGGACCTGGTCGTGCCGCGCGGCGGCCTCTCGGTCCTGCTGGGCCGTAACGGCGCCGGCAAGACCACCACCNNTCGGCGCCAACGGCGCCGGCAAGACCACCACCCTGCGCACCATCATGGGCCTGTGGAAGGCCAGCGCCGGCGCGATCGTCTTCGACGGCCGCGACATCACGAAGCTGGCCACGCCCGACATCGCCCGCCTCGGCATCGCCTATGTCCCTGAGAGCATGGCCGTGTTCTCGGACCTCACCGTGCGCGAGAACCTGCACCTGGCGGCGCGCAGCGGCCCGATGGACCAGGCCCGGCTCGACTGGATCTTCGGCTTCTTCCCGGCCCTGAAGAAATTCTGGAACTACCCGGCCGGGAACCTCTCGGGCGGCCAGAAGCAGATGGTGGCGATCGCCCGCGCGATCGTCGAGCCGAGGAAGCTGCTGCTGGTGGACGAGCCGACCAAGGGACTGGCCCCGGCCATCGTGCAGAGCCTGATCGCGGCCTTCCGCGAGCTCAAGGAGCTGGAGACCACGGTCCTGTTGGTCGAGCAGAACTTCAATTTCGTGCGCTCCCTCGGCGATACCGTGAGCGTGATGGACGACGGCCGCGTGGCCCATGCCGGCGGCATGGCCGCGCTGGCCAACGACGACGAGCTGCAACAGCGCCTGCTGGGCCTGTCGCTCGACTCCCACCAATAGGAACCACACGATGAGTGCTACCCTTCCCCGTGCCGCCGCCCTGCCCAAGGCGGACGCGCCGCCGCCCCAGGCGGACACGCCCCTCCCGGCGGCGCCGCGCGACATCGCGCCGCTACTGCTGGTGCCCGCCATCGCCCTGCTGGTGCTGCCGCTGGTCGGCAGCTTCCCGACCTGGGTCACCCTGACCGTCGCCGGCCTCGCCATGGGCATGATGATCTTCATCATGGCCAGCGGCCTGACCCTGGTGTTCGGCCTGATGAACGTGCTGAACTTCGGCCACGGCGCCTTCGTGTCCGTCGGCGCCTTTGCCGCCACCATGGTCTTGCTGCCGATGCGCGGCTGGCTCGAGATGGATTCGCTGCTGGTCAATCTCGGCGTGCTGGGCCTGGCGGTCACGGTCGCCATGCTGGTCACGGCCCTGCTGGGCTGGGCCTTCGAGCGCGTGATCATCATGCCGGTGTATGGCCAGCACCTGAAGCAGATTCTGATCACGATGGGCGGCATGATCGTCGCCGAACAGCTGATCAACGTGATCTGGGGCGCCGAGACCATCGCCCTGCCGCTGCCGACCAGCCTGCGCGGCGCCATCTTCCTGGGCGACGCCGCCATCGAAAAATACCGCCTGGTGGCGGTGATTGTCGGCCTGGTTGTTTTTGTGGGCATGTTCCTGCTTCTTAACCGCACCAAGATCGGCCTGCTGATCCGCGCCGGCGTCGAGAACGGCGAGATGGTCGAGAGCCTGGGCTACCGCATCCGCCGCCTGTTCGTCGGCGTGTTCGCGGCCGGCTCGGCGCTGGCCGGCCTGGGCGGCGTGATGTGGGGCCTGTACAAGGAAACCCTGTCGGCCGCGATGGGCGGCGAGATCATGATCATGATCTTCATCGTCATCATCATCGGCGGGCTCGGCTCGGTGGGCGGCTGCTTCATCGGCGCCCTGCTGATGGCGCTGGTGGCCAACTATGCCGGCTTCCTGGCGCCGAAGATCGCGCTGGTCTCGAACATCATCCTGATGATCGCGATCCTGCTGTGGCGCCCGGCCGGGCTGTATTCGAAGATGCGAGGCTGAGATGGCGATGAATCCGATGACCCGACTCCTGTCCGGCGACCTGCCGCGCAGCCGCATCCTGTCCGCGGCGCTGATCCTGATCCTGCTGGGACTGGCGTTCGCGCCCTTCCTCACCAGCGGTGCGCGTCCGCTCAACATGGCCGCCACGATCTGCGTCTACATCGTGCTGGTCGCTTCCTACGACCTGCTGCTGGGTTACACCGGCATCGTCTCCTTCGCCCACACGATGTTCTACGGGATCGGCGCCTACGGCATCGGCCTGGCCCTGGCATCGGTGGATGAGCCGACCTGGGGCGTGGCGATGAAGGGCCTGGGCCTGGCGCTGCTGCTGGCGCTCGCCCTCGCCTTTGTCGTCGGCCTGTTTGCCCTGCGCGTGCGCGCCATCTTCTACGCCATGATCACGCTGGCCGTCGCCTCTTCCTTTGCCGTGCTGGCCTCGCAGCTGTCGGATTTCACCGGCGGCGAGGACGGCAAGACCTTCAGCGTGCCGGAGGTGCTCACGCCCGGCTTCACGCTGGTCGAGAACGAGGTCTTCGGACGCGCCATCGACGGCAAGCTGCTGACCTATTACCTGGTGTTCTTCGGCTGCCTGCTGCTGTTCCTGTTCTTGCTGCGCCTGGTGAATTCGCCCTTCGGGCGGGTGCTGCAGGCGATCCGCGAAAACGAGTTCCGCGCCGAGGCGCTGGGCTACCGCACCGTGGTCTACCGCATCTGGGCCAACTGCCTGGCGGCCCTGGTGGCGGCCCTCGCGGGCGCGCTGATGGCCCTGTGGCTGCGCTACGTCGGCCCCAAGACCTCGCTCGGCTTCGAGGTCATGACCGACATCCTGCTGATCGTCGTCATCGGCGGCATGGGCACGATGTACGGCGCGGTGGTCGGCGCGGCGCTGTTCATCCTGGCGCAGAACTACCTGAAGGAGCTGATGGCGCACGGCTCGAACGCCCTGGAAGGCGTGCCGCTGCTGGCCGCCGCCCTGCATCCGGACCGCTGGATGCTGTGGCTGGGCGTGCTGTTCGTATTGTCGATCTACTTCTTCCCGATCGGGATCGTGGGCAAGCTGCGCGTGCGCAGCTGGCTGGCGGCGCGCTGATCCTTCCCTCCCTGGCGCGGGCGTCCATCGTCCGCGCCGCTCCTTTCCGCCGCTTTTGGTAGGGTGTGCTCTCGAGCCCACGCGGTCTCACCCTTCGCACGTCACAACAGCGCCAAGGTCGCCGGCGCCGGATATGAAGGTGGTCTGCGTGAGCACCATCCCGCGTGGGCACAAGTGCCCACCCTACGCAACGCCGATCTCCATCCGGCATCGTTCACGAGCCCGCCCCACCGTGCGCACCACGCCGCAGCCCCAATAACCGCTGAGTTTGTCTCCGCTTGAACAGGGATCAAGGTTGGCCATCGTTCAGCTCATATGATGAACTCAGCCATGGCCTCGTGTCAGCCAGCGCGAGTGGAACAGCCATCTTTTCTGGCTCCGCATGAAAGCACAATTCCATGAAACTACTGAAGTCGTACACCGCGGCCGGCGCCGGTTACCCGACCGACACTGCACTGAAGCGTCCGGAGGCCTGCCATGTCACCCAATAAACTCTTCGCCGCGCTCCCCCTCGCCGCCATTTGCCTCTTCATGCCGCGTCACGGCGCCGCCCAGGAAACGCAACAGGGCATGGTCGTCGTGCGCGACGCCCAGACCGGCCAGCTGCGTGCGCCGACGCCCGCCGAAGCCCGCGCGCTCGCAGCGCAGGCGACGGGCGCAGCGCAGGCGACGGGCGCGATCACGGCGCCAGGCAAGCCTTCCGTAATCACCCACGCCAGCGGTGCACGCCAGGTGCGCCTGGGCGAACGCGGCCTGGTGTATTCGGTCGTTACCCGCGATGCCGACGGCAAGCTCGCCGGCCAGTGCGTGCACGGCGCGGACGCCGCCGACCAGGCCGTCCACCAGGATGGCCAGGGAAACAGCCACGCCGGACACGACAAGGAGGGTCGCCATGAAAGCCAGTAAATTTCCACTGCGTATAGCCGCAGCCCTCGCATTGTCCAGCGCCGCCCTCGCCGTCCAGGCCGCCACCGTCACCATCGTCAACCAGAACGCGCCCGGCATCGGCTTCAACGATCCCACCCCGGTGACGCCGGTGGGCGGCAATCCCGGCACCACGCTCGGCGCCCAGCGCCTGTACGCCTTCCAGCACGCCGCCAACGTCTGGGCATCCACCCTCACGAGCGGCGTGCCGATCCGGATCGGCGCGTCCTTCGTGCCGCTGTCGTGCACCGCGAACAGCGCCGTGCTTGGCTCGGCGGGGGCGAACGAGATCTGGTCCGACTTCACCAACGTGCCGCGCCCGAACACCTGGTATCCCAGTGCGCTGGCCAGCAAGCTTGCCGGCACCGACCTCGCCACGCCGGGCGAGCCGCACATCATTTCGCGCTTCAATTCGCGCCTCGGCCTGTTCCCCGACTGCATGCCGGGCTCGGGCTTCTACCTGGGCGTCGACAACAATGCCGGGGGCCAGATCGACCTGGTCACGGTGCTGCTACACGAAATGGCCCACGGCCTGGGCTTCCAGACCTTCACCGACGACGAGACCGGCGCCCAGATCAACGGCATGCCGTCGGTCTGGGACCACTTCCTGGTCGACAACCGTACCGAACGGCCCTGGGCCGGCATGAGCGAGGCCGAACGCGTCGCCTCGGCGATCAGCGGCAACGGCCTGTCCTGGAACGGCCCGAACGTCACGGCCGCGGTGCCGCAACTGCTCGATCCGCGCTCGCGGCTGACGGTCAGCGGCAGCGCCGCCGACCGTCAGC
>DOUW01000159.1:2121-5613 GCA_003520365.1 Massilia sp. | reverse complement strand
CGTCCCGGCCGGCGGCGCTGGGACACGACCTGGCCGCGCTCGGCAGGAAGGTGCTGAAGTTGGCGCGGCGCAACTGGATCGTGCTGGCCATCGGCGTGCCGGCGGTGGCGATCCCTTCCTTGCTGGCCCTGGTGATGCGTTCGCCCGACATGCTGCCCGACTACCAGCCGGTCGAGGCCTTGCCCGACGCCCAGATCGCCGCACTGCTGCAGGGCGAGCAGCTGGTGCCGCCGGTGGCGCCGCCGCCCCTGGCCTTCAGCACCCAGGAAGTGGTGCTGGTGCGGCCGATGCTGGTCAATGCCAGCCGCAACTGGGGCCTGATGCATCCGGACTTCAGCCAGCGCCTGCTGCTGGCATTCAAGATCATGAAGGAAAAGCACGGCTACGAGATGGCCTTGCTCGAGGGTTACCGCAGCCCGGCGCGCCAGGACCAGCTGGCGCAGATGGGCGGCGCCGTCACCAATGCGCGCGCCTTCCAGAGCTGGCACCAGTACGGCCTGGCGGCCGACTGTGCATTCTGGCGCGACGGCAAGCTGGTGATTTCGGAGAAGGATCCCTGGGCCATGCGCGGTTACCAGCTCTACGGCGAAGTGGCCGAGCAGCTCGGCCTGACCTGGGGCGGACGCTGGAAGATGATGGACCTGGGACATACCGAACTGCGCCTGCGCGGAGTGATGCGCCGCTAGCACAGTGGCCGCGGGAGCTTGAGACGTGTCAACTTTTGCCACCGGGAATGGTGCGAGCATTGCCTGTCTGACTCATTTCCCAACTCACACACGCTCCCGCCATGGCCCGTCTCTGGAAGTTCCTCACCGACAGCCGCGTGCTCGTCGTGATCGGCATCACCGCACTGCTCGGTTTCCTCTTGCTGGGCGCCGAGACCTTCGAAATCGGCCTGATCTGGTCGCTGATCGCGGCGCTGGCGCTCTTGGCCCTGTGGGGCTTGTACTGGGGCGCGCGGCGCCTGTGGCGAAAGCGCCTTACCCAACGCCTGACGGCCAGCCTGGCGGCCGGCGCCGACAAGGACGCGCAGGGCGACGGTCCCAGGAGCGAAGTCGCGGTGTTGCGCAAGAACATGCTGGAGGCGATCACGACCATCAAGACCTCGAAACTCGGCCTGACCCGCGGCGCCGAGGCCTTGTACGAGCTGCCCTGGTACATGATCATCGGTAACCCGGCAGCGGGCAAGAGCAGCGCCATCGCCCACTCCGGCCTGACCTTCCCGATCCCGGGCAGCAAGGCGGTCCAGGGCGTGGGCGGGACCCGCAACTGCGACTGGTTCTTCACCACCGACGGCATCCTGCTCGACACCGCCGGCCGCTATTCGGTGCAGGACGGCGACCGCGCCGAGTGGTTCAGCTTCCTCGACCTGCTGAAGAAGCACCGGCGGCGCGCGCCGATCAACGGCATCATCATCGCGGTCAGCGTGGCCGAACTGACCGCGGGGCCGGCCAGCAGCACGATGGAGCTGGCCAAGAGCCTGCGCACCCGGGTGCAGGAACTGACCGAACGCCTCGGCGTCTATGCGCCGGTGTACGTCGTCTTCACCAAGGCCGACCTGATCGCCGGCTTCTCCGACTTCTTCCACGACAGCGAGCGCGCCGAGCGCGACCGCATCTGGGGCGCGACGCTGCGCTACAACCGGCGCAGCACGCCGCAGGACGTGCTGGCCTTTTTCGACCAGCACTTCGACGAGCTGCACGACGGCCTGAAAGAGATGAGCCTGGCCAACATGGCGGGCAACCGCAGCGCGCAGATGCGGCCCGGCGTGTTCACCTTCCCGCTCGAATTCGCCGCGATCAGGACCCCGCTGCGTGCTTTTCTCTCGACCCTGTTCGAGGAAAACACCTACCAGTTCAAGCCGGTGTTCCGCGGCTTTTACTTCACCAGCGCGCTGCAGGAAGGCGCGGTGCAGGACCTGGCCTCGAGGCGCGTGGCCAGCCGCTTCGACCTCGAACTGCGCGACGCATGCGGACAAGGCGGGGCCGGCGAGAACGACGGGGCCGGGGAGGACGGTGGCTACTTCCTGCTCGACCTGTTCAGGAAGGTCATCTTCGCCGACCGCGAGCTGGTCAAGCGCTACACCAACCCGGCCAGCGCGCGCCTGAAGTACGCCGCGTTCTTCGCCGCGACGATCGCGCTCGGCGCCGCGCTCGGCGGCTGGAGCTGGTCCTACATGGGCAACCAGCAGCTGGTCGCCAACGTCCAGGCCGACCTCGACAAGGTGATGCGCATGCAGGACAAGCGCATCGACCTGCAGTCGCGCCTGGAGGCGCTCGACATCCTGCAGGACCGCATCGCCCAGCTCGACAAGTACAAGGAAGACCAGCCCCTGGCCCTGTCCTTCGGGCTGTACCAGGGCGAGAAGCTCGAGCGCAAGCTGCGCGACGAGTACTTCGCCGGGGTGCGCGCGGTGATGGTCGAGCCGGTCGCCGCCGCCCTGGAGACCATGCTGGCCGAGGTGAACGCGAATGCCGCCGCGCTCGATCCGAATGCGGATGCGGCGCCGGCCGCCTCGACCGTGCGTCCGGGCCAGCCCTACCAGGACGTCTCGCCGACGAATGTCGCCGATGCCTATAACGCGCTGAAGACCTACCTGATGCTGGGCGATAAAAGCCACGCCGAGCCGGGCCACCTGAACGACCAATTGACGCGCTACTGGCGCACCTGGCTGGAAGCGAACCGCGGCGCGATGCCGCGCGAGCAGATGATCCGCAGCGCCGAGCGCCTGCTGAGCTTTCACCTGGCGCAGATCAACGACCAGGCCTGGCCGCAGGTGACGCTGAAGCTTGGCTTGCTGGACGGCGTGCGCGAGAACCTGCGGCGCGTGGTGCGCGGTACGCCGGCGCGCGAACGCGTCTACGCCGACATCAAGACCCGCGCCGCTACCCGCTTCCCGGCGGTGACGGTGGCGCGCATCGTCGGCGATCAGGACCAAGGCCTGCTCGCGGGCAGCCATGCGGTCAGCGGCGCCTTCACCCGCGACGCCTGGGATAAATACGTGCAGGGCGCAATCCGCGATGCCTCGAACCGCGAGCTGCAAAGCACCGACTGGGTCCTGAAGACCGTCGCCAAGGACGACCTGACGCTGGAAGGCAGCCCCGAACAGATCCAGAAGACCCTGGTCGACATGTACAAGGCCGAGTACGCGAAAGAATGGGGCAAGTTCGTACAGGGCGTGACGGTGACCGACCTGAAGGGCTTCGAGGCCAGCGTGCAGGCCATGAACCGCCTGGGCGACCCGCAGAACTCGCCGCTGGCGCGCCTGCTCAAGACCATCTACGACGAGACCTCCTGGGACAACCCGGGCGCCGCACGGATCAACCTGGGCAAGACCGAACGCGGCATGCTGGCCTGGTTCAAGGAAGTGGTGCTGCGCCGCGCGCCGTCGGATGCGCGCAGCCTGGCCGATGCGGTCGGGCCGTTGGCGGCAGGCGCAAATGGCTTGACTGGCGCGATGGGCCCGATCGGGCGCGAGTTCGCCGGCGTGGC
>DOUW01000159.1:0-2105 GCA_003520365.1 Massilia sp. | reverse complement strand
GCATCGCTGATGAGCGGCTACCTCGATGCGCTGTCGCGCCTGCGCACCCGCCTGAACCAGTTGAAGAACCAGGGCGACCCCGGTCCCGGCGCCAAGCAGTTCATGCAGCAGACGCTGGAAGGCAGCGGCTCGGAACTGGCCGACGCGCTCAAGTACGTCGACGAGCAGATGCTGACCGGGATGACCGAACCGCAAAAGGCGGCCCTGCGCCCGCTGCTGGTGCGCCCGCTGATCCAGACCTTTGCGATGGTCGTGCAGCCGTCCGAGTCGGAGATCAACAAGACCTGGCAGGCCCAGGTGGTCGAGCCCTTCCAGAAGACCCTGGCCGACAAGTACCCGTTCGTGCCCGGCAGCAAACTCGAAGCCACCGGCGCCGAGATCGGCCAGGTGTTCGGGCCGGAAGGGGCGGTCGCGAAATTCGTCAACACGGCGATGGGGCCGCTGGTGGTGCGGCGCGGCGACGCGCTCTCGCCGCGCACCTGGGCCGACATCGGCATCACGCTGGCGCCGCAGGCGGTGCAGGCCTTCCCCGGCTGGGTCGCGCCCTTGTCGAGCAATGGCGTCGCGACCTCGGCCTCGTCCGGGCCGCAGACGGTGTTTCAGCTGCTGGCCACGCCGGCGCCCGGGACGCTTGAGTACACCATCGAGATCGACGGCCAGCAGCTGCGCTACCGGAACACGCCGCCGGTCTGGACCAACATGGTCCATCCGGGGCCGCAGGGCATGTCGGGCGCGCGGATTGCCGCCGTCACCTTCGACGGCCGCACCGTGGAACTGTTCAACGAGCCCGGGCAGTTCGGACTGAAGCGTATGATCGAAGCGGCGGCGAAGAAGAAGAAGGACGGCGGCGTCCACGAGCTGCGCTGGAGCGCCGGCAGCGTGACGGTCGCGGTCGACCTGAAGATCACCAGCAGCGCCGAGTCCGGCGCAAGCGGTGGAGCAGCCAGCAGCCAGGGCTTTCGCGGCATGCGCCTGCCGCTGACCATCGTCGGCCAGCCCGCCGAGACGCCGGCCATGGCCGCCACCGGAGGTGCCCAATGATGCGCCTGGCGCAACTGGACCGGATCGGCTACTTCGGCAAGATCCCGGCGCGCAGCGACTTCGTGAAGGTGGCGTACGACGCGCCGGCGATGGGGATGCTCGACGACTGGCTGGCGGCCGTGATGCAGCGCCTGCCTTCGAGTGCGCGCTGGAAGATCGACTACGACGCGATGGCGCCGGTGAGCTTCGTCTTTGCCGGGCCGGCGCGCAAACTCGCGGTGGCCGGCCACCTGATTGCCAGCCATGACGCCCCGGGCCGGCGCTTCCCCTTCCTGATGATGCGCACGCTCGACGTGGCCGATCCGCCGGCCTTTGTCTCGCGCTGCCCGCTGGCCTTCGCGCCGCTCTGGGCCTTCCTGGAGACGATGGCGCCGCGCGTGGTGGCCGATGCGGACCCGGCGCCGCACCTGCAGGAAATCAGCGAAGCGGCCGTGACGCTCGGCGAAACCGACGACGCGCTGGCTGGCTTCCTGGCCACGGGCACCATCAGTTCGCTCTCGCGCCTGCTTGGCGACCTCGAGGCCAGCCGCATCGTGCTCGCGCTCGGGCTGCTGCTGCAGCCGGTCATGCACAGCAAGCCGACCCAGGTCGACAAGAGCCTGGTGCTACCGTTGCCCGAGGACGAGGCCTTGCGCGCGCCGGTCGCGGCGTTCTGGCTGGAGCTGGTGGCGCCCTTCGTGCGCCGCACGGGCTTCGACCTGGCGCTGTTCTTCACCCGCCAGGAGGGCCGTGCGGTGCTGGTGATCGGCTTTTGCGGCGCCGCCGCCCAGACCCTGCGCGGCATCATCGACCCGCTGGTAGCCATCGAGCAGCAGGTGCGTTTCGACGACACCGGCTGGATCGACGAGCAGCTTGGGCTGGACGTCGACGTGCGCGCCCTGGCCAGCTACCTCGACCAGCCGCAGCTGCCCCTGAAGCTTGCGCGCGAGCTGTTCATCAAGACTTTCATCGGAGGCGCAGCGTGAACAAACCCCTTTCCGGAATCGCGGCCCTGCTGATCGCCGGCGCCGTCCATGCGCAGGCGCCCGCGTCGGCACCGGCGCCGGTGCCAGTGCATGTGCCGG
>DOUW01000311.1 GCA_003520365.1 Massilia sp. | reverse complement strand
TCCACGAAAGCCGGGGCGATTCACTCGAATTTCGAGCTCTATGTCGGTGCGGCCTGACACAAGCAGGTCGCGAACGCTGTCAAAAGTTAAAGCCAGTGGATTATTCAAATCGATGTTCATACAGGAAGTCCGTCGGCAGGAAAACGGCCATTATAAGCCGCCCTTAGCGGTGTTAGCGGCAGATCAGGTACGCTGGGGCGAGCTGGCGCAGAAGCCGCTTCGCCTGCCACACAGCCTCACCTTTCGACGTGATGAACTGCCAAAAACTCTGACACTCAGCGTGCAATCTTTCTGTTAAAAATTTTTTCGCTGGTCATCTGCTGGCCATCCCGCCGGTCATTGCGTATCGACCCTTGCATCACAAAACTTTTTCGTCAGGTAGGTATCTGGCGCGATCACTCTACCGGAGAAAAAGCGCCGGTCTTTGTCCGGCCTTCCCAGGGAAAACGGCCAGCTCATTCGTCGATATTCACCGCTACCGGAAAGGCGTTCACCTTGATCGATCAGCCAAGCGAGCAGCGCATCGCACCTGCTACAGGGTTCGACTATCCTGAAAACATCAGAAATGGCCGCCTGCCCGAAGCAACCTGGTTGCCCGTTTTTGCAGAAGCAAGTCTTCTGCGACAGTGGACTTGAAAATCCTTGTGTCGGTGGTTCGATTCCGCCCCGGGCTACCAAGAATTCAGAATAGAAGTGCAAACAAAAACGCCGACCTTCACAGGTCGGCGTTTTTGTTTTGCGTGTCGGCAGCCCCTGACGATTCAAGGGCTCATGTAGCAGTTGCCAATGTTCTGAACCCGCACCCACCCCGGCGCATGCGTCCAGTCTCCTGGATTCCATGCAAAGGATTGCATCAGGAATTGCATCGAAACAGGCGTGAACCATCCCTGTTGACGCCCGAGTTTCACCGACCAGCAATCGGCAGCGTTTTCGTCCATTCCAATGACGTGGTGGGCGCATTCATGACCGTATACAAAATATTGCACCGGTAGAGGCATCTGATAAAAAGAAGAATCGATCCAGATCGTGGCCGGCTGGTACATCGTGGCCGGAGTCGCTCTTGCGATATCACCGAGATTACTGGTCACGACCGTCCAGACTCCACCACAAGCAACGGTATTACCGCCCACCTGGAAACTGCCGGGCGGGAAAGTCTGCGCCCTGGCGCTGCCTTGCAAAGCAAATAAAAAGATTAAAAGGAAAGCTGTTAGACGCGTCATCATGTCCTCCTGTCTGTTGAAGAATGACTCGCCGGCAGTGATAGAACACTCGATGTTCATTGCAGGTCGAGTAAACCGCACAACACCAAACGTTTTCCGGAACCAGGCGCAACACGACAGCAGCGGTTTGAATCAGGGGCAAACCGGTGGCCCGCAGGGAGCCAAAGTGTGAAATAGCACCTTCCATTCCCTATCCTCCGCCTGGACGGTGACGGACTCAAAGAAACGTCCCTTCTCGAAGACGGACAAGTAATTCGTGATACTAAAGGCCCCACGCGTCTGGTCAGGGAGCTGACGCGTGGCTGCGGTACCGTAGAATGTGCGATGCAATGCCTTGCCTAGAGGAGCACGTTGCGTCTCGAAGACCTTGGTGAACATGTCAAAAGAAATGCGGCGCTTGCCATCGCTGGAAAGACGCGCATACGCATCCCCATAGCGTTGGTTATCGATCAACTGCAGGTGGCTCAGGATCACAGGCTCTGGGCTGTGCCCAGGAAACTCGACTGCAAGGTCATCGGATATCCTGTGCATATAGACGTAGGCGCCGATCCCGACGGCAGAAATCAGGAAGGTCAGGCTGACGATCAGCGTAATGAGACGGTAAGCGTGGGTTGGACTCAGTTTCGGAAAGATATTCCGGCGGATGATGTCGCGAAAAATGAGAAGGAAAACACCGAGCGCCAAGCCCCCGATGCCAGCAGCTTTTCCAACCACCTGCAGGACTTCACCGCTGACCATTTGATTCCTCGACAATGTGTGAGAAAGTGCGGGCCGCCATGAGTAGCGCTCGTCATCGACTCTACGACTGCGCCTTCGCGTTGTCAATTTGAAAATAGGGCTGTTGCTTTTAGAGCAGTGACCTAAGGCCACTCCTATGTCAGCGCCGACAAGACCAGCACCTTCTGCATCGACGACGGCCCTCCCCAAGGCCATCCTCCTGCAAGCCCTACTTCCACCATCGACGCTACACCGGCGGCGGTTGCTTCAACTCGCGCCGGATGCGCCGCCCCGGTTTCTCGCGGGGCCTGCGGTCCTTGTACTGCTATCATGACACCATCGTCCGCTGGCTTCGCCGTTTCCGGACGGCGCCTCGTGCGTGGAACATATCGGGTTCGCCGCATGACGGACATCACAGCGAGACACCCCTTGCTGCGATGCTCCTGCAAGGCAACCGCACGACATCCAACCCCAGCCGTGCCTTCCTTGCCTCGACCAGCGCCATTATCGCGTCGCGTTCCCGCGACGTCTTTCGCTTCAAGGACCCGAATGAAATACGCTTCCCTGCATCAATTTCTGCAACACGTAGCCGACCGCAATCCTGGACAGCCCGAATTCCTGCAGGCCGTGACCGAAGTCATGGAGAGCCTCTGGCCCTTCATCGAACAGCATCCCCGGTACAGCGAGCATGGCTTGCTGGAGCGCCTGGTCGAACCCGAGCGCGTGGTCATGTTCCGTGTCTCCTGGGTCGACGACCACGGCCAGGTGCAGGTCAACCGCGGCTACCGCATCCAGCACAGCATGGCGATCGGCCCGTACAAAGGCGGGCTGCGCTTCCACCCCTCCGTCAACCTGTCGGTGCTGAAATTCCTGGCCTTCGAGCAGACCTTCAAGAACGCCCTGACCACGCTGCCGATGGGCGGCGGCAAGGGCGGCTCGTACTTCAACNNGGCGGCAAGGGCGGCTCGGACTTCGACCCCAAGGGCAAGAGCCCGGGTGAAGTCATGCGTTTCTGCCAGGCGTTTGTCAGCGAACTGTTCCGCCACGTCGGATCGGACACGGACGTGCCGGCCGGCGACATCGGCGTCGGCGGGCGCGAGGTCGGCTACATGACCGGCATGATGAAAAAGCTCAGCAACCGCGCCGACTGCGTGTTCACCGGCAAGGGCCTGAGCTTTGGTGGTTCGCTGATGCGTCCCGAGGCTACCGGCTATGGCACGGTCTACTTCGCCCAGGAAATGCTGAAGACGCGCGGCCGCTCCTTCGACGGTTTGCGCGTGAGCGTCTCGGGCTCGGGCAACGTCGCCCAATACGCGGTGGAAAAGGCCATGGCGCTGGGCGCCCGGGTCGTCACGGTATCGGATTCGAGCGGCACGGTGATCGACGAGGACGGCTTCACGCCCGAGAAGCTGGCGATCCTGATGGAGGTGAAGAACCACCTGTACGGCCGCGTCGGCGACTACGCCGAGCGCACCGGCAGCCGCTTCGAGGCGGGCGTGCGGCCCTGGCATGTTCCGGTGGACGTCGCCCTGCCCTGCGCCACGCAGAACGAGCTGGATGCGAACGATGCGGCCGCCCTGGTCAAGAATGGCGTGCTGTGCGTGGCCGAAGGCGCCAACATGCCGTCCACCATCGAGGCCGCCAAGGCCTTCGAGGCGGCCGGCGTGCTGTACGCGCCGGGCAAGGCCAGCAACGCCGGCGGCGTCGCCACCTCTGGCCTGGAGATGAGCCAGAACGCCGAGCGCATCAGCTGGCCGGGCGAAGAGGTCGATGCCCGCCTGCTGCAGATCATGCAGGGCATCCACGCGGCCTGCCTGAAGTACGGCGCGCGCGCCGACGGCAGCGTCAGCTACGTGGACGGGGCGAACATCGCCGGCTTCGTGAAGGTAGCCGACGCCATGCTGGCCCAGGGCGTGGTCTAAGCTGGACCGGGCACGCGTTCGAGCACGAACTGCGCGCGTGGTTTGGCGTGCCTGTCCAGGCGATAAATCAACACCTTGCCGTCTTCGCTGAGGCTGACGGTCCAGAGATTGGTCTCGGCGCCCGGGACCATGCGCGCGGTATGCGCATCGGCAAGGAAGGACTGGGAGCGTGCCGTGCCGCCGTCATGCGCCATGCCGCCGTACATGGTCACCGCATGCGGCCTGCCGTCCGGGTGGCGGTGATCGTGCCGCAGTTCCAGCCCGGCCGCCGGCCGGGTGAAGATCCAGGTGCGGGAACGGTCCTCCCCCACCTGCACCGGCATGCGCACGTCCCCGGCGCTACAGACGACCTGGGTCGCAATCTTCTTGCCGGCGAATTCGCTGTTCGGATCGATCGCATAGGCCAGCGCGCCTTCGAAGCGCTGGCCGCACATGCCCTGCAGCGTGGCCATGAACTGGTCGCGCGTGTCGACCGGCGCCGGCGGGGCGGCACAGCCGGCAAGCAGGCCAGCGGCCAAAAGGGAAAGGATGGATTTCATCGGGTTCCAGGATGTGAGTGGGCCGCTTCTGGCATCAGGGCGCGGCCGGGTAGGTGTAGGTCGCGCCCACGCCCAGTGGAATGTCGAGCGCCCAGAATCCCAGCAGGAAGGACGTCCAGAGCACCAGCATGGCGATCGAGTACGGCAGCATCAGCGCGATCAGCGTGCCGATGCCCGTCGATTGCACGTACTTGCGGCAGAAGACGATGATCAAGGGGAAGTAAGGCAGCAGCGGCGTGATGATGTTGGTCGAGGAGTCGCCGACGCGGTAGGCGGCCTGGGTCAGGTCGGGCGACACGCCCAGCTCCATCAGCATCGGCACCATGACCGAGCCGATCAGCGCCCACTTGGCGGATGCCGAGCCGACGAACAGGTTGACGGTGGCGGTCAGCACGACGATGCCGGCCAGCGTCACGCCCATCGGGAAAGCCATCTCCTTGAGCCAGAACGCACCCTTGATCGCGAGCAGCGCGCCGAGGTTGGACTGGCCGAAGGCGAAGATGAACTGGGCGCAGAAGAAGGCCATGACGATGTAGTAGCCCATGCCGCTCATGGCGTGGCTCATGCCCTTGACGATGTCGCGGTGGTTCTTCGCCGTGCCGGCGACGTAGCCGTAGACCACGCCCGGGATCAGGAAAAAGATGAAGATCAGCGCGACGATCGACTGCATCAGCGGCGCCGCCGAGTGCGTCAACTGGCGCGTGTCCGGTGCGCGCCAGGCGGAGCCCTCCGGCAGCACCGACAGCACCAGCAGCGCCAGGCTGGCCAGCATCGCGATCGTCGCCCAGCGCAGCCCTTTGCGTTCGTTGGGCTGCAAGGCGTCCATCTTCGGCAGGCCGGCCGGATCGCCATCGATGGCGGTCTTCTTCAGGCGCGGCTCGATGACCTTGTCGGTCAGGAACCAGCCGATGAGCACGACCAGGAAGGTCGACGCCGTGGTGAAATAGAAATTATTCAGCGGATTGATGACGATCGAGGCCGCCGCCGGATCGGCCGAAAGCCGCGCCGCCACCTGGGTCAGGCCGGACAGCAGCGGATCCAGGCTCGACGGCAGGAAGAAGGTGGCGGAAAAGCCGCCGGACACGCCGGCAAAGGCCGCCGCGATGCCGGCCAGCGGATGGCGCCCGGCGGCATAGAAAATGACGGCGCCCAGCGGGATCACCAGCACATACCCGGCGTCGACGGCGATGTGGCTGAGCACGCCGACGGCGACCAGCACCGGCGTCAGCAGGAAGGTCGGCGTCACCGACAGGATCTTGCGCAGCCCGGCATTGATGAAGCCCGTGTATTCCGCCACGCCCAGGCCCAGCATCGCCACCAGCACCACGCCCAGCGGCGGGAAACTGACGAAGGTGTTCACCATTTTCGCCATGAACTCGGTCAGGGCAGTCGGCGCCAGCAGGTTCCTGACCTGGATGGCCTGGCCCGAACGCGGGTCGATTTCGGTGAAGACCATGCCCGACATGGCCCAGGACAGGACCCAGACCAGCGCCAGCAGCAGTGCGAACAGGATCGCCGGGTCGGGCAGCTTGTTGCCGACCTTCTCGATGGCGTTCAGGACACGGTTCAATCCGCCCGGTTTCCGGACCACGGTTTGTTGCGTCATTTGCTCCCCTTATCTTCCTTCACGGACAGGCGCCGCCTGTCAGCCTGCGTTGAACGATCCAGCGGTTCGGAAGCCCGTACCGGGAATGCGAGTGCGCAAAGATGCCTCGACCAAACTTGCGCGCGGGATATGTTACCCCAAAGCAGTCTTGGCAAATGAATAAAGGAGCCTGGTCCATGGCGACGATGGCCCGGGTCAGCGTTTCCGCGTTCGCGTCCTGCAGTACGGGTTGCTGCGTGGCGCAAGACGGTCTCCGGCGCGGCGCGGCCGGCGCTTGCCGCCGCTAGCGCATCACCTGCAGCTTGACCTTCTTCCCCTGGCGGTAGGTGTACAGGGTCAGCGCCGCGTCGCGCAGGTCGCCTTTCGCATCGAAGGCGATGGTGCCGGTCACGCCCTGGTGGCGGATCTTCGCCAATAGCGGCAGGACCTTGGCCGGTTCCGCGGAACCGGCCTGCTGCATCGCGCCGGCCAGCACCATCGTCGCGTCGTAGGCGTACGGCGCGTAGGTCTGCAGCGGAATCTTGTAGCGCTGGCGGTAGCGCTCGACGAAGGCCGCATAGCGCGCTTCCTCGGCGCCGGTCACGCCGCCGGCCACCACGCAGAACACCTTGTCCTCGCCCAGCGCGTCGCCGGCCAGCTGCGGCAGCTTCTCGGAACAGATGCCGTCGCCCGACACCAGTTTCGCGCGCATGCCGAGCGCCTTCATCTGCTTGAGCATGGGACCGGCCACGGCGTCCATGCCGCCATAGAAGACCACGTCCGGGTCCTGGCTGCGGATCTGGGTCAGGATCGCGGTGAAGTCGCTGGCCTTGTCGTTGGTGAACTGGCGGCTGACGATCTTCGCCGTGCCGAGGCGGCGCACGCCGCGGTTGAATTCGTCGGCCAAACCCTGGCCGAAGGCGGTGCGGTCGTCGATCACGGCGATCTTTTTCGCCTTCAGGGTGTTGATCGCATAATTCGCCATCGTGCGCCCGACCAGCCGGTCGCTGGCGACGACCCGGAAGGCGGTGTTGAAGCCCTGGCTGGTGTAGAGCGGCGTGGTGGCGGCCGGAGATATTTGCGGAATGCCCGCGTCGTGGTAGATCTTCGAGGCCGGCACCGTGGTGCCCGAATTCAGGTGGCCGACCACGCCGGCCACGCGCGCGTCGACCAGCTTCTGCGCGACCGCGGCGCCGGTCTTCGGATCGCTGGCGTCGTCCTCGGGCAGCAGGACCCATTTCACCTGCTTGCCGCCGACTGCCACGCCCTTCGCGTTCAGCTCGTCGATCGCCATGCGCGCCCCGTTCTCGATGTCCTTGCCCTGGTGCGCTCCCGGGCCGGACAGGGGCGAAGCGCTGCCGATCCGGACTTCGACCTGCGCATGCGCGGGGTCGGAAAAGGCCAGGACCAGCCAGGGCAGGACGGCGGCGGCAATACGCATGGCGGCTCCTTTTCGAATGGCGACAGCCGATTGTACGCCGCCTCCAGCCAGCCTCGTGTACGGCTACACCGTTCGCGAAATCGTCCTAGAATAAATCACACAGCGATACCAAGTTTCGCTGTGCAAAACTATAACTGGAGACTTCGATGACACGACCATCCGACATGCCGGCGCTGCGGCGCATCCTCCCACCCCTGCTGGCCGCCCTGGCCCTGTCCGCCTGCGGCAACAGCGACGACGCGATCGTCGCCACGCCGCCTGCCCAGCCCGCGCCACCGCCACCGGTCCAGGTCCAGCCCGAACCGGCGCGTCCGCAGGACGCGCGCACCTTCTCCGTGGTCGAGACCACCCTGCCCTTCAACGCGCTGGCGAACGCGCCCGAGACCGACCGCTGGTGGGGCGTGCTGGGCAAGGCGGGTTACCAGATCGAAGTGCCGAAGAACTGGAACGGCATGCTGGTCATGTACGCCCATGGCTATGCCGGCACCGGCGACAAGCTGTCGGTGTCGCCGCCGGCGCTGCGGCGCCACCTGGTCAGCCAGGGCTATGCCTGGGCCGCATCGAGCTATAGCACCAATTACTACGACGTCCGCGCCGGCGTGGAAGACACGAATGCCCTGGCGCTGGCCTTCAAGGACATCGCGCAGAAGAACGGACGCACGCTGGCGGCGCCGAGCAAGACCTATATCGTCGGCGTATCGATGGGCGGCCACATCACGGCGGCGGCGGTGGACGAGGAAAACATCGCAACGGCCAACAACAAGATCCGCTACAGCGGTGCGGTGCCGATGTGCGGCGTGCTCGGCGACACCGAGCTGTACGACTACTTCGCGGCCTACCAGACCGCGGCGATGCAGGAAGCGGGCATGCCGGCCACCAGCTGGCCGGTGGCCAACTGGGAAACGGTCGGCCCGCAGGTGCAGGCGAAACTGTTCTCCAGCTTCCCGGGCGGCAGCACGCCGACCGCGCAGGCGGTGCCGACCGCACAGGGCCTGCGCCTGAAGCAGATCGTCGCCAACCTCAGCGGCGGCCCGCGTCCGCTGTTCGACTACGCCTACGCCGGCCCGCTGCAAAACACGGTCTGGGGCACCTTCGGGCGCGACGGCAAGGTGATGGGCATCCTCAACGAGGACGTGGTCACAACCAAGGACATCGTGTTCCAGCTCGACGCCGATCCGGCCCTCAGCCTCGAGGAGCAGTCCTATAACGCCACCATCTTCCGCATGCTGGCCACGCCGGACGCGAACCGCCTACGCCGCGACGGCCTGCGCTGGGTGCCGAAGACGAATGCCCAGATCAAGGTGCCGGTGGTGACGATCCACACCCTGGGCGACCTGTACGTGCCGTTCAAGATGGAGCAGATCTACAAGCGCCGCGCCGATGCGGCCGGCACCGCGAACATGCTGGTCCAGCGCGCGATCCGCGGCATCAGCCACTGCGATTTCACGATCGCCGAGCAGGCTGCGGCTTTCGATGCGATGATCAAGTGGGAACAGCAGGGCGTGAAGCCGGAAGGCGACGACGTGCTCACGCCGTCGGTGGTGGCCGATCCGCAGTACGGCTGCAAGTTCACGGACAATACCCCGTCCGAGGGCGACAGCGCCAGCCTGCTGGCCGTGCGCGCCCAGCTGCCGCAGTGCAGCCGTCCATGAGCTGACCGACGACTCGTAGTTCGCCTGAACGCCAGCCTGTGCGGCTGGCGTTCTTTTTTTGCTTACTTTGCTTACTTGCCGACCACCTTGACCTGCTTGACGTCGAGCGTGGACTCGCCGAAGGTCTCCTTGTCGAATTCGCCGGTCAGCTCGACCTGGGTGTTCTGGTCGATGTTCACCCCTTGCGGGAAGTACTTGGCGTCGATCTCGACCGTCATCTTGCCGCTCTGGTCGGTGAACTCGTAGTCCTCGCCTCCCTTGTGGCTGGTGATCTTGCCCTGCAGGCGCACGTACTGGTCGTCCTTGCCGCTGTCGAGCAGCTGTTTCGCGGTCATCAGGGGGGCGCTGCTCGGGCCGGTATAGCCGGCCGCGGCCGGCTTGCTCGATGGGCCGGTGTAGCCTCCCGGCTGCTGGGCAATGGCGGCCGCCGAGCCGGCGACCAGGGCGGTGATGCAGGAAAGCTGGATCAGTCGTTTCATATCGGTTCTCCGTTGTGGTGAGTGAATACCTGCATTACACAGCCCCGACATTAACCCCATCTTAAGACGCGGCGGCGCGCGGGAAGTCGAGCGTCACGCCCAGGCCACGGCCGTCCAGGCCAGCGCCAAAGCCCAGTTCGATGCCGTGCAGCTCGGCGATGCGGCGCACGATCGACAAGCCCAGTCCACTGCCCGGCTGGCCCTGCCCTAGCACGCGGAAGAAGCGCTCGGTCAGGCGTGCGCGGCTGGCCCCGTCCACGCCGGGACCGTCGTCGCGCACGCTGATCCGGCCGCGCCCCGCGTGGTGAAGCGCCGCGATCTCGATCCGG
>DOUW01000312.1:389-8750 GCA_003520365.1 Massilia sp. | reverse complement strand
GCCATCGGGTCGAGCGCCAGGCAGGCGCGCACCACGTCGAGCAGTTCCGGCGAATAGGCCGCCTCGATGCGCGCGAAGTGCGCAGCCAGCTTGTCCTCGTTCGCGCGGGCGTCGGCCGCTTGCGGCGCCGCGCCGCTCATGCAGGCGAACAGGGCCGCGCCGATGCTGTAGATGTCCGACCATGGCCCGAGCGGCGCGCCCCTGGCGTAGAGCTCGGGCGGCGCGAAGCCCGGCGTGTACATCGGCGCCAGCATGGGATGGTCCTTGTTGATCGCCTGGCGCGCGGCGCCGAAGTCGAGCAGGATCGGCGAACCGTCGCTGCGCAGGTAGATGTTGGCCGGCTTCAGGTCCAGGTGCAGCAGCTTGTTGGCGTGGACTTCGCGCAGGCCGTGGCAGACGCCGGTAAATACCTTGCGCACGAAACGCTCGTTCAGGCGGCTGCCCTTGCCCACCACGCGCGCGACGTGCTCCTGCAGCGAGTGGCCCGATTCGTAGGCCATCACCATGTAGACCGTCTCGTTGGCGCGGAAGAAGTTCAGGATGCGCACCACGTTCGGGTGATTCACGCGCGCCAGCGCCCTGCCCTCCTCGAAGAAGCACTTCAGGCCGATGCGAAACAGCGGCTGGTGCGGCTTGGCGACCGTGGGCGCAAGCTCGCCCGGCTGGCGCAGCGCGAGCGCGCTCGGCAGGTACTCCTTGATGGCCACCGCACTGCCTTCGGCATCATATGCAAGATAGACAATACTGAACCCGCCGGACGCGATTTTCTTTACAATACGATATCCGGCAATCTCCAGCCCATCCGGCAAGGGTGCGTTATTTTGTGCGGCCATACTGAAGAGTTCCTTGCATAACACGGCGATTGTGTGGATAAATGTCGGCTTTGTAAAGAATAAAGAGCGTCCAGCAACAACCTCAGCACCTGGCGCATCGCCGCGGACAAAACGTCAATACGGCGAGACGAATGCAGGCCGCTAGGGGAGTTGTACAGACGCTCTACAAACCGGGGACTCCATTGAGCATTTCAAGCATGACAGGTTATGCGGTTGCCACCAGCGAAGGCGCTGCCGGCACCCTCACGATCGAAATCAAGAGCGTCAATTCGCGCTTTCTCGATCTTCAGTTCCGCATCAACGACGAGCTGCGCGCGCTGGAACCGGACCTGCGCGCCGCGATCATGGCCGCCATCACCCGCGGCAAAGTCGAAGCCCGACTGTCCTTCGGCCGCAAGGCCAGCGGCGGCACCCAGGCGCTGAACCAGGAACTGCTGGCCGACCTGGCGCGGCTGCAGGGCGAGGTCAGCCGCCACTTCGCCCAGGCGTCCCCAATGTCGGTCGCCGAGCTGTTGCGCTGGCCCGGCGTGATCGAGGAATCGCACATCGGCCAGGAGTCGCTGCAGGCCGACGTGGCCGCCCTCACCGCGAAGACCATCGCCGCTTTCGTCGAGAGCCGCAAGCGCGAAGGCGCGGCGCTGGAAGCCATGCTGGTGTCGCGCATCGACGCGATGGAAGCGATCGTCAGGCGCATCACCCCCTTGATCCCGCAGGTCATTTCCCAGTTCCAGCAAAAGGCGGTCGAGCGTATGCAGGACGCGCTGGGCCTGGCCGGCCACGGCAACCCGTCGACCTTGACGCGCCAGGAAGTGTTCGAGCGCATCCGCCAGGAAGTGACGCTGTACGGCATCCGCATCGACGTCTCGGAAGAGCTGTCGCGCCTGTCGGCCCACCTGAACGAGACCCGCCACATCCTGAAGAAAGGCGGCCAGGTCGGCAAGCGCCTGGACTTCATGATGCAGGAGCTGAACCGCGAAGCGAACACGCTCGGCGCCAAGGCCTCGGTCAAGGAGCTGGCGGACGCCTCGATGGAGCTGAAGCTGCTCATCGAGCAGATGCGCGAGCAGGTGCAGAACCTGGAGTAAGTACAATTTGAATTGGCGGCGTGGCTTTTTTAGCGCCGCTTGAACGCGTGGGCACGGGGCGCCCACCCTACCGCATCAAACGTAGGGTGGGCACCCCGTGCCCACGCGTTCAGCTATATGATGAATAATCGCGGTAAACAAACCGCAATCGAAGAAAACACAGAATCAAAGGAACACACCATGCTCACCACCGCTTTCTCCGGCAGCCTGTTCGTCGTCGCCGCGCCTTCCGGCGCCGGCAAGTCGACCCTGGTCAACGCGCTGCTGGCGCAGGAGCCGGGCATCAAGCTGTCGATCTCGACCACCACGCGTCCGCCGCGTCCGGGCGAGCAGGACGGCCGCGAGTACCACTTCACCACCGCCGAGGACTTCGTCGCCCGCGCCGAGCGCGGCGAATTCCTGGAATGGGCCGAGGTGCACGGCAATTACTACGGCACCAGCCGCCTGACCGTGGAAAAGGAAATGAAGACCGGCACCGACATCCTGCTGGAAATCGACTGGCAGGGCGCGCGCCAGGTCAAGAAGCAGTTCCCGGACGCGGCCGGCATCTTCATCCTGCCGCCGTCGATCGCGGCGCTGGAAGAGCGCCTGCACAAGCGCGGCACCGACGAACCGCACATCATCACGCGCCGCCTGCTGGCCGCCGGGGGCGAGATCGCTCACGCTCCCGAGTTCGAATATGCTATCATCAACGAAGAGTTCAACGTCGCCCTGGCCGAGCTGCGGGCGATTGTCCAAGCGACACGCTGCCGCTTCGCCCAACAGGCCGCCCGCAACGCCTCGCTGTTTGCCCAACTGGGTATCCACGCACTGCAACAATCGTAATGTCTGCGGCGTCGTTCGCGCCGCCGCACTTCTATCTATTTGGAGTCCACCATGGCCCGCATCACCATCGAAGATTGCCTGAAAAACGTCCCGAACCGCTTCCAGCTGACCCTGGCCGCGACCTACCGCGCACGCCAGCTGCTGCAGGGCCACACCCCGAAGGTCGAAGCCAAGGACAAGCCGACCGTCGTCGCGCTGCGCGAAATTGCTGCCGGTAAAGTCGGCCTGGAAATGCTGAAAAAGGTGCCGATGTAAGGACATGGGCAAGGCCCGCCGGGCCTGCTCATCACGCACTCAAAATCGTCGGCCCGTAATTCTGTTATTCTGTCACCACACTGCGGCTGATCGACATAGCGTATGAACCTGTCTACCCCGGATTCGACTCATTCAGGCAATCCCCCCGCCCGGGCCAAGCGCCCGGGCAAGCCGCAAGAAACCGCCGAGCCTACGGCCATCGGCGTTGCATCGGTCACGCAACTGGTCGATAAACTCTCCGAATACCTCACCCCCGTCGAGCTGAAGAAGGTCAAGGAAGCCTATCGCTTCTCGGACGAGATGCACCTCGGCCAGGTGCGCAAGTCGGGCGAACCCTATATCTCGCACCCGATCGCGGTGGCCGAGATCTGCGCCGAGTGGAAGCTCGACGCCCAGGCCATCATGGCCGCCCTGCTGCACGACGTCATCGAAGACCAGGACGTCAAGAAGGAAGAACTCATCGAGCGCTTCGGCCCGCAGGTCGCGAACCTGGTCGACGGCCTGTCCAAGCTGGAAAAGATCGAGTTCCAGAGCCTGGTCGAGGCGCAGGCGGAAAACTTCCGCAAGATGCTGCTGGCGATGGCGTCCGACGTGCGCGTGATCCTGATCAAGCTGGCCGACCGCCTGCACAACATGCGCACGCTCGGCGTGATGGTCCCGGCCAAGAAGCGCCGCATCGCCGGCGAGACGATGGAAGTCTACGTCCCGATCGCGCACCGTCTCGGCCTGAACAACATCTACCGCGAACTGCAGGACCTGGCCTTCTCGCACCTCTACCCGCTGCGCTACCGCACCTTGTCGAAGGCGGTCAAGGCGGCGCGCGGCAACCGCCGCGAGGTGGTCAAGAAGATCCTCGAGGCGGTCAAGCAGACGCTGGCCATGGCCGGCATCCATGCCGAGGTCTACGGCCGCGAGAAAACCCTGTTCGGCATCTATAAAAAGATGCGCAACAAGCACCTGTCGTTCTCGCAGGTGCTCGACGTGTACGGTTTTCGCGTCGTGGTCGACAGCATCCCGAACTGTTACGTGGCCCTCGGCACCCTGCACGGGCTGTACAAGCCGATGCCCGGCAAGTTCAAGGACTACATCGCGATCCGCAAGATCAACGGCTACCAGTCGCTGCATACCACCCTGATCGGCCCCTACGGCACCCCGGTCGAATTCCAGATCCGCACCCAGGACATGCACCGCACCGCGGAGAGCGGCGTGGCGGCGCACTGGCTGTACAAGACCGGCGACCAGAACATGTCGGACCTGCAGCAGCGCACCCATGCCTGGCTGCAGTCGCTGCTCGACATCCAGCAGCAGACCGGCGACTCGGCCGAGTTCCTCGAGCACGTGAAGGTCGACCTGTTCCCGGATTCGGTCTACGTGTTCACGCCGAAGTCGAAGATCATCGCCCTGCCGCGCGGCGCCACGGCGCTCGACTTCGCCTACTCGATCCACACCGGCATCGGCGACCACTGCGTCGCGGTCAAGATCAACAACGAGACCCAGCCGCTGCGCACCGAGCTGCACAACGGCGACATCGTCGAGATCGTCACCGACCCGAACTCGCGCCCGAGCCCGACCTGGCTCAACTACGTCCGCACCGGCAAGGCGCGCTCGGCGATCCGCCACCACCTGCGCACGGTGAACGTCAACGAATCGGTCGAGCTGGGCCAGGAACTGCTGGCCCAGGCACTGGCCGCGCGCGGCGTCCAGCCCGAGCTGCCGGCCGCCACCATCGACAAGGTGCTGGCCGAATCCTCGGCCAAGTCGATGGAGGAGCTGTACGCCGACATCGGCATCGGCAAGCGCATGCCGGCGCTGGTGGCGCGCCACATCTTCGGCCTGATGGAAGGCGAAACCGACGTGCTGCCGTCGAGCGCGCCGCTGGCCGGCGACATCGACCCGGTCACGATCTACGGCAGCGAAGGCGTATCGGTCCAGCTGGCGCCGTGCTGCCTGCCGATCCCGGGCGACCAGATCGTCGGCCAGCTGCGCCGCGACCAGGGCCTGGTGGTGCACACGGCCGACTGCCTGCCGGCCAAGCGCCTGCGCGCCAAGGAACCGGACCGCTGGATCGCGGTGCAGTGGGGCGAGGAGCTGAACCGCCGCTTCGACTGCCGCATCCGCCTGCTGATCAACAACGAAAAGGGCATCCTCGCGCGCGTGGCGGCCGAGATCGGCGAGTCGGACGGCAACATCACCTACGTCGGCATGGACGAGGACGACGAGAACATGATGACCCAGCTGCGCTTCACGATCCAGGTGAAGGACCGGGTGCACCTGGCGCACCTGATCCGCAACCTGCGGCGCGTGGCGGGCGTCAACCGCGTCGAGCGCGAGCGGGCCTGAGGCGCCACCGCAAAGGACGAACAGCCCACCTCGCGTGGGCTGTTTTTTTGGGGTATCGCCACCGCCGCGTGGCGAACAAGACCGGCGCCGCGCACCCGCCCTGCATGGCGCGCACATCCAATCGTGCCCGGCGCCCGCATGCCCGAGTGGTAAACTTGGCAAGACAGAGGAAGGCGAACGCACACGCGGTTGCGCCGCCCCAGGCCGTCCGGCGTGTTCGTGGCGCATGCCGGGGTGTGTGCCCGGGTGCGTACCGTCTTCCGCACGCCCGCCCGTTATCGGGCGGCCATGTCAACCGGCGGGGCCAGGCCTCGCCATCCCGGTCCACAGGGCCGCGAAAGAAAGTAAATCGATGACCGACCCCGTGATGAACGACGCTGCCAGCCCCGCCCCCCGGCCGCGCATGCAAGTCAACCCGCCCGTCTTCTACATCTCGGCCGCGCTCATCCTCGTCTTCGCGCTGTTGAGCGCACTGTTCCCGCAACGCGCCGGCAGCGTGTTCAAGATGCTGCAGGCCGGCATCGTGCGCGATTTCGGCTGGTTCTACATCCTGGCCGTCGCCCTCTTCCTGATCTTCGTGCTGTTCCTGATGATGAGCCGCTACGGCGACGTCAAGCTCGGGCCGGACGACAGCGAGCCCGAGTACAGCTACCTGTCCTGGTTCGCCATGCTGTTCAGCGCCGGCATGGGCATCGGCCTGCTGTTCTTCGGCGTCGCCGAGCCGATCCAGCATTACGCCCAGCCGCCGGTGGGCGAAGGGCGCACCATCGAATCGGCGCGCCAGGCGATGGTCCTGACCTTTTTCCACTGGGGCGTGCATGCCTGGGCGATCTACATCGTCATCGGCCTGGCGCTGGCCTATTTCGCGTTCCGGCGCGGCCTGCCGCTGACCTTGCGTTCCAGCCTGTTCCCGCTGATCGGCCAGAAGATCCATGGCCCGATCGGCCACGCCATCGACATCTTCGCGGTGCTCGGCACCATGTTCGGCGTCGCCACCTCGCTCGGCTTCGGCGTCCTGCAGGTCAATGCGGGCTTCGGCCACCTGTTCGGCCTGCCCGTCAACACCACGGTCCAGGTCATCCTGATCGCGATCATCACCGGCATGGCGACCCTGTCCGCGGGCACGGGGCTCGACAAGGGCGTGAAGCGCCTGTCGGAACTGAACATCATCCTGGCGATCGCGCTCCTGCTGTTCGTGCTGGCGGTGGGATCGACCGTGTTCCTGCTGCAGGCCTTCGTGCAGAACGTCGGCACCTACCTGGGCGCGGTCGTGTCGCGCACCTTCCGCATGTACGCCTACGAGCCGAATGCCTGGCTGGGCGACTGGACCCTGTTCTACTGGGGCTGGTGGATCTCGTGGTCGCCTTTCGTCGGCATGTTCATCGCCCGCATCTCACGCGGGCGCACCATCCGCGAATTCGTCACCGGCGTGCTGCTGGTGCCGGTGCTGTTCACCTTCCTGTGGATGACCGTGTTCGGCAATACGGCCATCGCGCTCGACTTCTCGGGCGCCGCACCGATCGTGCAGACGGTCGCCGACAACCTGCCGGTGGCGCTGTTCACCATGCTCGAGCAGCTGCCCTTCCCGATGATCGCCTCCGGCCTGGCGACGGTGCTGGTGATCACCTTCTTCGTCACCTCGGCCGATTCGGGGGCGCTGGTGATCGACATGATCACCTCCGGCGCGGCGCCGAATCCGCCGGTCTGGCAGCGCATCTTCTGGGCCGTCTGCGCCGGCGTGGTGGCCGCCGTGCTGCTGCTGGCCGGCGGCCTGGAAGCGCTCCAGACCGCCGCGCTCGCCAGCGCCCTGCCGTTCGCCGTCGTGATGCTGTTCATCTGCTACGGACTGCTGCGCGCCTTGCAGACGGAGAACAAGGGCTCGTCGATGGACCTGTCGGCCGCCGCCGACGTCCCGGATACCGACGGTCTGAGCTGGCAGCAGCGCCTGGCCAGCATCACCCATTTCTACGGCAAGGCGGAGATCACGTCTTTCCTCACCGACATCGCCCACCCCGCGCTGGAGGCGGTGGCCGCGCAGTTCCGCGAGAGCGGCCTGGCGCCGGAACTGACGCAAACCGATGCGCAGCTCGACCTGATCGTGCCGCACGGCGACCGCGGCGTGTTCCGCTACACGATCCGCGCGCGCAGCTTCCGCGCGCCCAGCTTCGCCTGGGCCGAAACCACGGGCCCGCATCCGGACACCCGGCACTTCCGCGCCATGGCCTACAGTTCCGAAGGCGAGCCGCAGCACGATGTGAGCGGCTATACGCGCGACCAGCTGATCAACGACCTGGTCAAGCGCTACGCCCGCTTCCGGCACGTGCGGCGCATCACTTGAAGGGCATACGCCCATGCGCCGCATCACGCAATTTCACCTGGAGCATGTCCAGGCCCTGTTCCTGAACGAGCGCTCGCGCCGCGAAGGGATCCGCGGCAGCCTCAGCACCCCGGTCGCCGCGATTTCCTTCGCCGTGTTCGCCTTCAGCAGCCTGTCGGTCGAAGTCGATCCGGAGCGCTGGCGCCAGGCGTCGACGCTGGCCATTTTCGTGCTCGGGGCCGCCGCGGCGATCGCCCTGTTCGCCTCGGCCTGGCAGGTGCTGATGGCCGAATGGCTGTTCGTTTACCACGAGCCGCCGCGCCTGGTCGACCTGCTCGACGACGTCGAAGGCCGCAGCGACGCGGAGGAAGAAGCCCACGTGCGCGCCATGCTGGCCGCCAGCTACGCGGTCGCCTACGAGCGTTACCTGCAGGGCAATGCGATCAGCGCGCGTCGCCGCACCTGGGCCTTGCGCCTGATCCTGCTGTCGCTGCTGCTGCAGGCGCTGGCCTTCGTGATCCTGCCTTTCCACCGCGCGGGATGGTGAAGATGGGCTTCTTCGACAGGCTGTTGACCAGGGGACGGGCCGCGCCCAGCTTCGCCGAGCTGCCCCCGGGCGTGCGGCGGCGGCTGTCCCCCGTCTGCAGCGACCTGGGCGCTGCCGAACAGGAAATGGCCGAACGCCTGGGCCTGCCGCAGCCGCCGT
>DOUW01000312.1:0-323 GCA_003520365.1 Massilia sp. | reverse complement strand
CCGACACTGCCCCAATCCCTGCCCCGATCCTGTCCTGCCCACGCAGCCGCGGCGGGCGGCGGATTTATCCCGACTGGCGCTCGAACAGGTCGCGCTCGCGCCAGCGCACGGCGTACTCCTCGGCCAGGTCGGTCTCGCCGCGCTCGGCCAGGAAGGCATGGGCGCGCTCCCAGACGGCCTTGGTCGCATCGGGATCGAGCGCCATCGCCCGTTCCAGCGCCGCCAGTCCCTCGCGCTCGCCCTTGTCGAGGCGCGCCACGCCTTCCAGGTAGTGCCCCACGGCGTGCTCCGGATGCGCGGCGGTGAAGGCGGCCAGGGACGCG
>DOUW01000313.1:5312-9484 GCA_003520365.1 Massilia sp. | reverse complement strand
GGGGGCGGGGCGGGCGCGGGGGAGGTGGGCCGGCTGGGGGGGCCCCGCCGCGGCGGCGTTCGCCTCCGGCGTCTGGATCGGGGTTTGCGTGCTGGACTGGTCCTGGGCGTGGGCGCTGCCGATGCTGGCCAGCAGGGCGAGGACGGCGAGGCGGATCTGGGCGTGGGCATACCGCCCGCGTTGCGGTGCAGAGGTTTGCATGGTGTCTCCAATTTGGAATTATTGATTTTTACGTCAGCCGGCGTCTTTGTTGTGAAACCGATTTCATCCGTCGTGAAAACGATTTCATGGTAGATTACGTGTTATCCGGAAGTCAAACAATTTTTGCAACTGGCTTGCGCGGGTGTCTCCTGGATGTGAAGAGGCACCGCCATGAAAGCGTTTCACGAGACCCGATATGCCACGCCGGCATTCGGCGCCCCGGTTCCGTAAGCCCTTGGGAAAGAACGAAAAAACGCATGATATACTTCAGTCAACCCGCCCCCGTCGGTGCCGCCACTATTCACCACGCATGAAAAACGACGACAGCAGCACCGCCACCTTGTACGAGGTCGCCAGCGCCGCGGGCGTGTCGCCGGCCACGGTGTCGCGTTTTCTCAACGGTACCGCCAAGGTCTCCGACGACAAGCGCAAGACCATCGAGCGCGTCATCGACGAGCTGAACTACAAGCCAAACCGTCTCGCGCAAAGCCTGAAGATGGGCAGCACGCGCACCATCGGGGTCCTGACCCAGTCGCTCGAAAGCGGCTACTTCAGCCAGGCCATGATCGGCATCGAGGACGCAGTCAAGCAGGCAGGTTATGCCTTGCTGATCATGAGCGGCCACTGGCATGCCGACGAAGAAGCCGAACGCGTCGAACTGCTGATCGGCCGCCGCGTCGACGGGGTGGCCATCCTCTCCGGCAAGCTCAGCGACGGGCAGATCCAGGGCTACTCGCAACGCGTCCCGATCGTGGCCTTCGGCCGCAAGCTCGAAGGCGAGCGCCTGATGGGATTTTGCCTCGACAATTACCGAGGCGCCTGCGACGCGGTCGACCACCTGGTGGAGCAGGGGCACCGCCGCATTGCCTTCATCATGGGACCGGAAGACCACGAGGACGCCCAGGCGCGCCTGGCTGGCTACCGCGACACGCTGGCACGCCACAAAATCACCCCGGACCCGGCCCTCATCGTTCCCGGCGACTTCCAGGAGTCCGGCGGGCTGTTGGCGGTGAACCAGCTGCTGGCGACGAACCAGCGCTTCACTGCCATCTTCGCCAGCAATGACCTGAGCGCCTACGGGGCGAGGCTGGCCCTGTATCGCCGCAACATCCGGGTCCCGGACGACATTTCGATCATCGGCTTCGACGATCTGCACAGCTCGATGTACACGACGCCCCCTTTGACCACCGTGCGGCAGCCGCTGTACGAGGTGGGGAAGGGGATCGGCTGCATGATGCTGGCCATGCTCGGGCAGAAGCAGGCGGAAGTGGAGATTCCGCAGCTCGGGCTGATGGTCAGGGAATCGGTGCGCAGGATTGCGTAGCGTCCCCGCCTGTCTCACGCCAGGGAAGGGAAGCGCATCCTGTGCGGGCTCGCCCTGGGAGCTGGTTTCCCATGTTGGCATGTCGGAAGGGCCCCGATGACACGGCCGCCATGCTGGACCGTCCGATGGACCGTTTTGTGACCGTGTACGGTCCGGATGACGGGAACGGTTGCACCTCGACCGGCGCTTGCCTGAGCAGCCAGGCGCCGGATGCATGCCACGCAATAAAACAGTTCCGCCAATTCGGCTCGACCTTCAAACACGAAGGGCTGCACACTGGGGGCATGGCGATCTTTTTTCTTTAACTCGACATTATTCACTGTAATGTCGAGTTCGTATCATGGCGAACGCAGGTGCCGTCCGGGACGGGCAGGCCCCTCCTGCGGGACGATCGGGGTTTGCCACCAGGCGCGTATGGAAGCACCTTCGCCTGTGATACTGCCTGCAGCCAACAGGTCCCGAATCTTTGATCTTGATTAAGCAACCCAATCGTGCGAGTGCGGCTCCCGCCTGAGAAGGCGAATACTGGCGCGATGGAACCGCAGATTGTCGAGATTCGCAGCCTGCCGCATGAACCTTCCGGCAGCAACTGGAGTGCGGCCCTCGAGGCCGGCAAGGTTCTTTACTTTCCCTCGCTTGCCTTCGAACCATTGCCCGCAGAGTGGGTACTGTTCACGCCTGGCATCCGCGATCCAAAGAGCCGCAATATCAGCCTGGACGCCAACGACAGGCTCAAGGGAGCGGCAGGCGAAGCCGACACCAGCCTGGCGCTGGCGGCGATGATGGCCCGGTTCCGGCAACAGGCCGACGGTTTGCTCGCTTCCTTGTTTCCTGCCTATGCCGGCAAGCTCCGACGCGGGCCGGTCAGCTTCCGGCCGGCGCAGGTCGAAACGCGCGTGCAGTCGTGGCGCGCGGACGACCGGCGCTTGCATATCGATGCATTCCCATCCCGCCCGAACCGCGGCGAACGGCTGCTGCGGGTGTTCTCGAACGTGAATCCGGAAGGCCTGCCGCGCGTTTGGCGTGTGGGACAGCCCTTCGAGCAGGTTGCCGAACGCTTCCTGCCGCGCCTGGCCAGGTATTCGCCGCTGAAGGCCAAGGCCTTGCAACTGCTCCACGTGACCAAGTCGCTGCGCAGCGAATACGATCACCTGATGCTGCAAATGCACGATGCGATGAAGTCCGATCCCGACTACCAGCAGAATGCACCACAGCAGCGCATCGACTTCCCGGCGGGCTCGACGTGGGTGTGCTTCTCGGACCAGACCTCGCATGCGGCAATGTCCGGGCAATACCTGCTGGAGATGACCGTGCAGCTGGCGCCGGCGGAACAGGTCGACGTGGAAGCGAGTCCGCTGGCGATTTTGTCGAGGATGACGGGAAAGGTCCTGGTCTGAGTTCGGCAGGAGCATCGGTTGCCGGCGCTTGCGGGTGCCGGACCGCCGTCGGGTAGCTACTATCGACTGCCCGGGAGCTCCTCCATGAGGCGCCAGGAAAGGGACGTGCAAACGGCCGGCTCAATCCTATATTTAACATAATATAGATTATGCGGTGTTTTGAATTGCATGGACGGCGCCACGGCGAGCCGTTCGTTTACCGTACCGCGCAGCCCCGTCCGACCGAATCTCTGCGCCGGCTCCGTTCCTGATCCGGTCCGGACGATGTCTTGCCTGCTTCAGCCGCGCGCCCGGCGCGGTTCAAGGCAGCGAACCGCGGTTATTTCGCGCGCCGCTTCACCGCGTAGCCATATTGCACCGGCCAGGCCGGCTCCTCCTCGAACGCATGCTGGGCCTTCAACGCCCAGTACGGTTCGCGCAGCAGTTCGCGCCCGAGCAGCACCAGGTCGGCGTCGCCGCCGGTAATGATGTCGTCGGCCTCCTTCGGATCCGTGATCAGCCCGACCGTGCCGGTGAGGATGCCGGCGTCTTCGCGGATACGGCGGCTGCACGGCACCTGGTAGCGCTTGGCCACGGGAATGCGCGCGGTCGGCAGATTGCCGCCGGTCGACACGTCGATGAGGTCGACGCCCTGATCCCTGAGGCGCCGCGACAATTCCACGGATTGTTCGATGTCCCAGCCGCCGGCGGCCCAGTCGGTGGCGGAAATGCGCACGAACAGCGCCAGCTCGCCGGGAACCACGGCGCGCACGCGTTCGGTCACGCGCAACACCAGGCGCATCCGGTTCTCCAGGCTGCCGCCGTACTGGTCGTCCCGCTGGTTACTGTGGGGCGACAGGAACTGGTGCAGCAGGTAACCGTGCGCGGCGTGGATCTCCAGCACCTTGAACCCGGCCACAAGGGCGCGCCGGGCCGCGGCCTCGAAGGCGTCGACGACGGCGTCGATGCCGGGTTCGCCGAGGGCGACGGGCGTCGGGTCGCCCGGGTGAAACGGAATCGGACTGGGCGCCACCACCGGCCAACCGCCCTCCTCGGGCGTTTTCAGCGTCGCGCCGCCCGTCCACGGTGCAGCGGTGCTGGCCTTGCGTCCCGCGTGCGCGAGCTGGATGCCGGCGACCGCGCCCTGGTCGTTCACGAAGCGGGCGATGCGCGCCAGGGGTTCGATGTGATCGTCGCTCCAGAGGCCCAGGTCGCCTGGGGTGATGCGGCCGTCCCAGGTGACGCCGGTCGCCTCGACGATCACCAGCCCG